>JALHUR010000333.1 GCA_022867325.1 Candidatus Aminicenantota bacterium
CGCCGCGGCGGGCGACGCCCTGCTCCGGACCGTCGAGGTCGCCGAGAAGTGCCGGTTCGCCTTCGAGGACATCGTCCCGCCCCTCCCGGCCGACCTTTTTCCCCGGAGCCTGCGCGAAACGGGCGTGGACCGGCTGACGGCCGCCAAGGCGCTCTCCTGGAGGGAGAGGGAGCGGGCCCGGCACGAACTCGACGTCGTCGAGGCCTCGGGCTTCGCGCCCTATTTTCTCATCGTCCACGACGTCGTCGAATTCGCCCGGCGCCGCGGCATCCTCCACAACCTGCGCGGCTCGGGCGCCTCCTCGTTCCTGGCCTTCCTGCTCGGCATCTCCCATGTCAACCCGGTCGACTTCGACCTCTACTTCGAGCGCTTCCTGAACCGGGGCCGGCCCGAGCCCCCGGACATCGACATCGACTTTGACTCGCGCCGCCGCGACGAGGTCCTGGCCTACGTCCTCGAGCGCTACGGGCGGGGGCGGACGGGCGCGGCCTGCGTCTCGAGCGTCAAGAGCTTCGGCGCCCGCTCCGCCCTCTACGAGACGGCCCGGGCCTTGGGCGTCGCGCCCGAGGAGGCCCGTTCGCTGGCCAAACGGGCTCCGGTCTTCGCCGAGCCGGCGTCCCTGCGCGGGGCGGCGCCGGCCCCGGGTTTTCTCGAGATCTGGCAGCTCGCCGCCGAGCTCGACGGCGCCTTTGCCGAAAGCTCGCTCCACGTGGGCGGCGTCATCCTGACGCCGGCGCCGGTCGAACGGTTTCTGCCGCTCGCGACTTCGGCCAAAGGGCTCCTGATGTGCCACTTCGACAAGGACGCCGTCGAGGACCTGAGACTCATCAAGCTCGACCTCCTCTCGGTCCGCGGCCTGGCTGCCGTCTCGGAGACGAAGGAGAAGCTCCGCCTGCGGAGCCTCCCCGAGGACGACGCCAAGACCTGGAATCTCGTCTCCCAAGCCCGGACGATCGGCTGCTTCCAGGTCGAAAGCCCGGCCATGATGAACCTCCTGCGCCGGATGAGGCCGCGGAGCATACCGGAGCTGACCCAGGCCCTGGCCCTGATTCGGCCCGGCCCGACCGAAAGCGGGATGAAGGAGGCCCTCCTCAAGAGCCGGGAGGGACGGGGCGAAGGCCGCGATCCGCTCCTGGCCAAGGTCCTGCCCGAGACGGACGGCCTGCTCCTCTACGAGGAGCAGGTCATGCAGGTCGCGGAGCGCGTGGCGGGCTTCCCGGCCGAGACGGGCGACCTCCTTCGCCGCGGCCTCAAGCGGAAGGGCGGCGACCCGGGCCTCCGCGTCCGGTTCGTCCGGGAGGCGCGGGGGCGCGGCTACACGGGCGCCGAGGTCGAGAGGCTGTGGACCGTCATGGAACGGTTCTCGTCCTACTCCTTCAACAAGGCCCACAGCGCCTCCTACGCCCACATGGCCTACCAGGCCGCCTACCTCAAGGCCCACCACCCCCTCCCGTACCTCGTGGCCGTCCTCAACGCCGGGGGCGGCTATTACGGACTCGAGGAGTACGTCGAGGAGGCGAAGCGGCAGGGCATCCGGATCCTCGGCCCCGACGCGAACCGGAGCCGCGAGGGGTTCGAGGTCGAGGGGGGCGGCCTCCGGGTCGGCCTGACCGCCATCAAGGGGCTCGGCCTCAAGACGGTCGAGGCCGTCCTCCGCGAGAGGGACGGGGGAGGGCCGTTCGGCTCGGTCGAGGATTTTCTGGCGCGGGTTCGGCCGGGCAAGGCGGAGCTGCTGGCCCTCGTCCGGGCCGGCGTCTTCGATTCCCTCGAGCCGCGCCGGACGCGGCAGATCCTCCGCTACGTCCAGGGCCTCGAGGACATGGAGGAGGTCGCGGACCTCGACGCCCGGGAGAAGGACCGGATGCTGGCCGCTTCGCTGGGGTTCAGTCCCGGGGCCGACCCGCTCGAGTTCTTCGAAGGGAAGCGGCCCGGGCTCCGCATCCGCGACCTCCCGGACCGGGTCGGCCGGACGGTCGAGCTGGTCGTCCGGGTCGTGGACGAAAGGGAAAAAAGGGTCAACGGCGGGCGGGCGTCCAAATACTTCTATCTGTTCGAGGACGAGACCGGCCTCCTCGAGGGCGTGGGGGAGAAACGGCTCCTCGCCTTCGGGACGCCGCCGGCCTGCTGCCTGCGGGGCGAGGTCCGCTCCGACGGCGCGGGCCGGGTCAAGATCCTCGACTGTTCCTTCCTGCGTTCTTTTTAGTGGCCGCGCCGCCGCCGTCGGCTAAATAATAAGGTCCTTGGGGATGGGCCGCGAATTATACCGGGAGGCCATGGACCGGGAGTAGCCGCCCGCGCAGAGCACGGCCAGGATGTCGCCCCGGCGCGGCATCGGCATGAGCCGCTCCTTGCCGAAGACGTCTCCCGTCTCGCAGAGATGGCCGGCCACCGTCACCCGGACTTTATTCGGACCGTCGACGCGATCGGCATTGACGATTTCGTGGGAGGCTTGGGCGTAGACGGCGGGCCGCGGCACCGTGTTGAAGGTTCCGGCGTTGACGCAGGCGATGACGTGGCCGTAGCTCTTCTTGACGTAGACGACGCGGAGAAGAAGGACGCCGGCGTCGGCGACCAGGGCCTTGCCCGGCTCCACGGCGACGGCTTTGATCGAGAGTCCCGCCTTGGCCACGGTCCTGACGATATGACGGATGTAGTCCGCGGCCGGGAACAGGCCCTGGGTCCGGTAGAACCGTGGTCCGAACCCGCCCCCGAAGTCCAGGAATTCGAGCCGGAAACCGCGTTGTTCGAGCACGCCGGCCTTGCGGACCATCCGGCGGACGGCCTCCTTGACGGCCGGAAAATCCTCCCGGACCCAACCCGAGCCGAGATGCTGGTGAAGCCCGACCGGGAGGAAGCCGAACCGGGCGGCCTTTCCGAAAACCCGTCCGACCTTGGCGGCCTCGACGCCGAACTTGACGGGCGTCCCGTCCGCGGACCTTTCCCCGGCGGTCACGGCCCGCGGGCTGAAGCCGCGGCCCAGCCCCGGATTCCAGCGGACGGCGACCCGGATCCGCCTCCGCCGGAACCAGCGGTCGCGGACTTCCTTCATGAGGTCCATCTGCTCCAAGGCGTCGATGTTGACCGTGATCCCGTCCGGGGCGAAGACGGCCTTGAGATCGTCCTCGGACACACTGGTCCCCGTGTAGAGAATTCGGCGCGCCGGGAATCCTGCCTCCAGGGCCGTCCGGACCTCTCCCGGCGAAACGGCGTCGAGCCAGGCGCCCTGCCCTTCGAGGAGCTTCAGAATCCGCGGGTGGGGATTGGCCTTGGCCGCGTAAGAGATCCGCGTCTCCAAGTCGCCGCCGGCGGCGACGAAGTGTCGGCGGATCGTTTCATAGTTTTGGAGGATTCGGGCCCGGCCGTAGACATACAGAGGCGTTCCGTCCCGTTCGGCGACGGCCCGGGCGTTACGCCCCGCGATCGTAAGCTCGTTCTGCTCGACGTTCAGGAATTCGTTGGCCCACCACATCGCGCGCGACTCGTTCAAGTTTTGGGCTCCTGGTCGAACAGGTCGAACTGTCCGTCCTTGATCTTCTTGACGATCTCCTTGAGGATGGGGTAGGTTTCGAGGAGGAGCGCGGGAATGTCGAGCTTGTCCCCGCTGATCATGTTTTTGATTTGAAACGCGTTGGCCATGGCCTGGCCCCGGTAATGGTTGTTAGTGATGACGAAGACCCGGCCGCTCGCCCGCCCCAAATTTTTGATCCGCTCGATCCACTCCGCGAGCTCATCCCGGCTGTAGAGATAGTTGTAGCGATCATCGCGGCCCGCCTCCTTGCGGAACCAGTCCTTGGCGTTCCGGCCGTGGAAGCGGACGTAGGCGAAGCGGGGAGTCGTGGCCACGGCGCCCGGCTTGATCGAATCGCCCAGCACGGGCTGGTCGATGTTGCAGAAGGCGACCCCGTGATCGCGGAGCAGGTCGTAGAAGGGCGGCGTGTCCCAGGAGGCGTGACGGACCTCGACGGCCAGCGGATGGTCCGCGAACATCCGGAAGAGCCCAGCCAGATAATCGACCTGGGCGGGCGTATTCCGGAAAGACCAGGGGAATTGAAGCAGGAGGGCGGCCAGTCGGTTTCGGGCCAGCAGGGGCTCGATTCCGGCCTTGAAGGCGTCGACGTCCTTGGGGCCGAAGCCCTGGCGATCGTGGCTGAAAACTCTGTGGAGCTTGACGGCCAGGAGGAAATCGGGGAAGGGCTCGAGCTTCCTGGCCCAGGACAGGCTCAGGGCCGAGGAGGGCGGCCGGTAGAACGTGCTGTTGACTTCGATGATGTTGATGTAGGCGGCCAGGAAGACGAGGGGATGAAAGCCGCGCCCCTTGGCGGAAGGGTAGACGATTCCCTCCCAATCCTCGTAGCTCCAGCCGGCCGTACCCACGTAATACTTGGCCACGGCCGTATTGTATCAAAAAACACTCCCTTTAAAGGCATAGCCGCTCATTCAATCCCCTCGCGGGAATCCACGGACGTTAGTCCGTGGAGGAACCCCCTTTCGGGGGCTGGCGCTCCGATGTTGGCGAAGCACAGAGCTGCTGAAGTCAAAGTGCGGAGCTTCGGTAGCGAACCCCCGCTTCGGGGACAGGCAG
>JALHUR010000334.1 GCA_022867325.1 Candidatus Aminicenantota bacterium
AACAGGGCGTGGCGCGTCGTGTTCATGAGCGAATAATCGGTCGCGTTCTCCATGGCCTTGGTCCAGCGGACGACCAGAAACATGGCGCCAAAGCTGATGGCTGAATACCCTCCCAGGGCGATGACCGGGAGCACGAACAGGGCGCCCCGGACCCCGACGCGCCGGAATATCCGAGCGACGAGGAAGAGCTGGATGACCATGGCGATCAGGTTGGAGAGGATGAAGAAGTCGGCGTAGAGCTTCAGGAAAATATCGGTTTGGCTCATACCGCCGCTCGTCCCGGCGGCCGCGGCGGCCGCGCGGCCGATGACCTTGTCCAGGATGTACTGGCCGTTGGTATTGACCAGGTTCAGGAACATGATCAGGAGCGCGATCAGGAGGAGATAGCGGTCGGAGAGAAGGAGTTTGAACCCTCCCCCCTTCGCCAGGGGCTTTTCCGCGGAGATCTCTCCGGCCTGTTTCCGGCGGATGCGGCCGACCTCCCGGGCGTGGACGACGAGCGTCAGGACGACGCAGGCGGCGAGAATGGCCCCGGCCAGAAGCATCAGGCGGTAGCTCCCCAGAGGCTTGGCCAGCGAGCTGGCGATCTGGCTTCCGGCCAGGGCCCCCGCGGTCGCGCCGAAGGCGACCAGCGGAAAAAGCCGTTTGCCCTCGGCCTCCGAATAGATGTCGTTGGCGAATCCCCAGAATTGGGCCGGCAGTAGAACGCTGAAGACGCCGGCCCATATGAAAAAGACGATCCCGATTGTGCCCAAGGGAATCCCGCCCAGGTGGAGGCCGTAGAAAAGGACGAGATTGCTGATGAAGAAGGCGATGACATAGGCGATGAGTTTCTGGCGCGGAACCCGGGAGGCCAGTCGGCTGAAGGCCTTGACGACCAGGATGAGCACGACGGCCGTCGCCGCTGACAAGTAGCTTTTGTATTCCGCCCCGCGGCCGGCGTTGATCAGGGCGTCCCGGACGGGCTTGATGATATAATAGCTGACCAGGAGCAGGAAAATATTAAAGGCGAGGAGGATGGCCGTGACGGCCTCACCGGAGTGGACTTCGGTGAACAGGCGCAGGATCC
Source organism: Candidatus Aminicenantota bacterium (assembly GCA_022867325.1). Lineage (GTDB taxonomy): Bacteria > Acidobacteriota > Aminicenantia > Aminicenantales > JAFGBC01 > JAFGBC01. The sequence continues at coordinate 1,070 of JALHUR010000334.1, forward strand.
GATAGACGGGGGAATCGGGACGGGGGGGAGCGGCGGGAGTCGTATCCAACTCCTTCAGCTTTCCTTCGCGGGCGGGAGGCCGAACAGGACGGCCGCCTCGCCTTTGTCCTTGATGAGTTCCTCCAGGACGCCGAGGATGCGCTCCCTCCTCTTCTCCAGCGCGCGGAGCTCGTCCTCGGCCAGAAACGTCCCGAGGGCCTCTTGCAGCTTTTTCCGGTCCAGCGATTGCAGCGTCGCGTACAGGCTTCTGGAGCAGCGGGCGATTTCGCAGCCGGGGATAAGGTCGGGCTCGGTCGTGAACGCCTCCGAGAAATCGACCCGGCAGATCCTCCAGTCGTCCTTGTGGATGAGGGTGTCCTCCAGGTTTCCGCATTCGTTGAAAACGAGGTTCTCGAAAATCCGGATTTCGGCCAGGGCATCCCCGAACCCCGCCGGGTCGGGTGGATCGATCCCGCGTCTTTTCAGATCCCTGAGTTTCTCGCAGTCTTCGAGGAAAAGCTGGAGCGAGCCGGGGATCGTGTCGATCGTCCGCTCGACGACGGGCGGGACGATCGGGAGATTGACAAGCTTGGACAGCTCGTAGGCCGCGAGCTCGTAGTGAAAGCTGTCGGGGAGGAAGGCCGGCCGCCTCCTGTCGATGTATTTGAAAATGGCCCTGCGCTCGACGGTCCCGTCGTTCAGGGTCAGGATCCAGGGGGCCGTCCTGCCCGAGGATCTGCTTTTATCGATGGATACGACCCGGGCCGTCTTCAGATACGCCTCCAGGGCCGCCGGATCGGATTCGGATGCCGTCAACGTCCGAGCCGTCGTGGTTAGGGCCGCAGCGGAGGCCATAGCCAAACCGGCCGCGATCAGCACGAATTTGCGCAGCGGTAATTTATTCATCTTCCTCCCCCCAAACCGAGAACTGTCCATTGTCGATGACGAGAGCGCTCAGGCGCCCCCCGAAGGCGTGAGTGATTCCGGTGTCGATGATCCAGATCCGTTTCTGGAACCGGCTCATGAATTCCATGGCGACCGGGCTTCCGATCTGGGGGGAATGGGCAATGACCATGAAGCGGGCCTTGAGGTTGGCGAAGATTTGGTCGACATCGCGGGCGAATTCCTTCTCGTCCCGTTGGGCCAGGTCCCGGTACCAGAGGGGGCCCAAACGGTCGTAGATGATCTGGGGATGGAACAGGCGCATGACGTGGGGGCTCTTGACGGGCGTGCTCAGAAAGGCCAGCTCCTCGCGGAGGACGCTGTTGATCCGCCCGAGATCCCAGGTCGAATACTTGGAGCTGACGCCGCCGTGGACGAAGACGACATCGTTGATTTTCTCGATGCAGTTTTTCTTCAGAAACCACGGCCCGTAGTCTTCGAGAAAAGCGCCGATGTAGGCGGCCTGGGCGTCTTTGTCGGTCTTCATGGTTTTGGCCCAATAATTCTTCAGCAGGAAGGCGGCCTCCGGGCTGGTCGGCTTGGCATCGCTTCCGTCCGCGGCCGCGCCTTTCAAAACCTCCTTCTCCCGGCTTTCCCGGAAGTCCTCGGGAAGAAACCATAGGAATTGCGCCAAGGTCACATAGCCCGGATACTCGAAGGCGATGCCGATGATATTGAGCATCTCATGATTCCCGATCAGGACGTGGACCTTGCCGCCGGCCAGCGCGGCTTCGAGTTCGAGTTTCATCAGCAAGTCCAGGATTTTACGGGCATCGGGCCCCCGGTCCATGATGTCCCCGGTCTGGACGAGATGGCTTCGCCCCCCCGCCCAGTGAAGGCCCTCGTCGACAAGGCCCGTTCCCTTGAGGATATCGACAAGGTTTTCGTAGTCGCCGTGGAGGTCGCCGACGGCGACGATTCGTTCGACGTCGGTCCAGACGCAGGGGATGTCGGCGGCGCGAAGAGGGG
>JALHUR010000335.1 GCA_022867325.1 Candidatus Aminicenantota bacterium
CGCCGTCCCGGATGAAGGTAACGAAGTCGGCGATCCGCTCCAGGTCGGTCGTGATGTGGGTCGAGAACAGCACGGATTTTCCGCCGTCCTGGAGAAAGGCGGACAGGCGCCCCAGGAGCTCCCGGCGGAAGACGGGGTCCAATCCCGAGGTCGGCTCGTCCAGGACGAGGAGGTCGGCGTTGTGGGAGAGGGCGAGGGCCAGGCTGAACTTCATCTTCATCCCGCGCGAAAGGCGGGAGAATCGCTTGCCGAGCGGAAGGTCGAACTCCTCCATGAGCCGCCGGAAGAGGGCCTCGTCCCAATCCCGGTAGAAGGGAGCGACGGAGTCCTTGAGCCTGCGGCAGGTCATATGGTCGCAGAAGAACGGGGTGTCGTGGACGAACCCGATCCGGCGCTTGACCTCGACTTCGCCCTCCCGGTTGTCCAGGCCGAAAACCCTGATCTCGCCACCCTCCCGCCGGAGGAGGTTGAGGATGAGCTTGATGACCGTCGTCTTGCCGGCCCCGTTCGGCCCGATCAGGCCCATGATGTAGCCATTGGGGAGCGCGAACGAAACGTCCTTGAGCTTGAAATCCCGGTAGTTCTTGGAGAGCCCCTTGATCTCGAGCGCGTAATCCACGGTCGCCATCAGTAGTCCTTTCTTTTAAAGAGAAACGCCGAGAGCTCGAACGAGACGTAGTTGACGACGAGGAGAACGATGAGAACCGCCGCCGCCGCCGCCGGACCCAACGCCTCCTGGGCGGCCGCGACCCCCCGGCCGACGCTCCCGATCAGGGCTTTGAGAGTCTGGATCCGGGCGCGGAGGAGCACGGCGACGATCCCCAAGACCTGCATCGCAACGAAAAAAATCAAAAGCCCGGTCATGCCGAACTGGACGGTCAGGGGCTGGAATACGCAAAGGAAGACGGTCATATAGGACAGGACGATGAGGATGGCCCCGACGCCGACGAGATCGGCGGCCCCGAGCTTGCCCCCGGGCATGAGGAGGGCGAGGGCCGTGCCCAGGATCCAGAGTCCGGTCATCAGGGTCCAGCTCGTGAGGAAGCGGCCCAGGATGATCTCGCGGCGGGTCGCCGGAAGGCTGAGGCTCAAGCCGACCGCCTTGAGCTTATCCTCCCGGGTGTAGGGGAAGAGCGCTACGATCATGTACATGAAAGCGGCGATAAGGGCGTAGATCCGAGGATTATTTACGCGCGATCCGAACCAGCCGACGTAGAGCGGGTAGAGAATCCCCAGGGACAGAATATACTTCTTGTGCAGGAAAAAATCCTTGAAGATGAATTTAAACATGGGAGGCTCCTGAGTCCATGAAGATCATGATGTCCTCGATCGAGGCCTTGTCGACGACGAGGCCGCCGCGGATGGCCCTGCGGACGGCAGGAACGTCCGAGGTCAGGGCCTCGACTCCGTAGGGCGTTTCGCGGAAGCCCTTGAACAAACCCCGGAGCGAGCCGTGCCCGAGCTCGCGCCCGCCCTTGACGACGGCCCAGGTCTCCCGGACCTCGTCCTTGGGGAGAGAGAAGACGAGCTCGCCGCGGTTGATGAAGGTGATGGTGTCGGCCGTGCTCTCCAGGTCCGAGGTGATGTGGGTCGAGAACAGGACGGACTTCCGCTCGTCCTGGATGACGCCCGAGAGCCGTTCCAGGAGCTCGCGCCGGAAGACCGGGTCGAGGCCCGAGGTCGGCTCGTCCAGGACGAGGAGGTCGGCGTCGTGGCTGAGGGCGAGGGCGAGCTGGAACTTCATCTTCATGCCGTGGGAGAGGGCCTTGAACTTTTTATCGAGCGGCAGGCCGAACTCGGCCGAGAGCCGCCGGAAGAGCCGCTCGTCCCAGGACCTGTAAAAAGGCGCCAGGGCCGTCTTGATGTTCTTGAGCGGGGCGTCCTCGACCATGGCCGGGGTCTCGTGGACGAAGCCGATCCGGGCCTTGACCGCCTTCTCGTGCGCGATGTTGTCAAGCCCGAAAACCTCGATCGTCCCGGCCGACCGGCGGATCATGTTGAGGATCAGCTTGATGATCGTCGTCTTACCGGCGCCGTTGGGGCCGACCAACCCCATGATCGTTCCCCGGTCGAGCCTGAACGATATGTCCTTGAGGATGAATCCCTTGTACTCCTTGCGGAGCCCTTGAATTTCGAGAGCGGCGTCCATCAGTCCTCCTCTTTGTAGAGCAGCAGGAGCATGTTCTTGAGCTGCGCGAGCCCTATCCCCAGCATTTTGGCCTCGGAGACGGCGCCCGAAAGCTTGTCCTCGACGATCTTCATCTTTTTTTCGCGGAGAAGCTCCTGATTCTGGACGGCGACGAAGGTCCCCTTGCCGCCGACCGTGTTGATGAAGCCTTCCCGTTCGAGTTCGTCGTAGGCGCGCTTGGTGGTAATGACGCTGATCTGGAGGTCCTGAGCCAGGCGCCGGATCGAGGGAAGGGACTCCCCTTCGGCCAGGTCTCCCGAGATGATCTGCGCCTTGATCTGCCGGCCGATCTGCTCGTAGATGGGATCAGGCGACGAGTTAGAGATAATGATCTTCACCTTCCCTACTCCTTTCGATCTGAGCATGCCTTCCGTTATTAGTGTTCATATTGAATATATACAGTATAAGCAATTTTAGTCGTTTGTCAACCCCTCGACTCCCGGCGTCTTCGCACCCACGAACCATTGACGGTTCGTGGGTACTGCGAAACCGCTGC
>JALHUR010000336.1 GCA_022867325.1 Candidatus Aminicenantota bacterium
AAAAAGCTGCTTAAGGAGAAGGGCGACTTCGACCAAGCTATAGCCCTCTTCCAAGAGGTTATGGAGATCGATCGAAAAACTCTCGGTGCCAATCATCCCTACGTGGCCACCCGGATGAATAACCTGGCCTGGGCCCTGGTGAAAAAAGGGGACTACAAATCCGCGGAGGAACTCTTCGGCCGGGCTCTCGAGATCCAGCGCAAAACTTTCGCCGAAAAAAGCTGGGAGATCGCCAACACCAAGCTTCTCCTCGGTGCTTGTCTCAAGGAAGAAAAGAAATATCCGGAGGCGGAGTCGCTGATGCTCGAAGCCTTTCCGATTATCGAGAAAAACTTCGGGATAGGACATCCCCGCGCTCAGGCCCAAGACAAGCGCCTTGTGGATCTCTATGAAGCCTGGGGAAAGCCGGACCGGGCGGCTACCTATAAAGCGATGGTGAAAGTCGAAGGAAAATAGAGGAACAAAGAATCGCCGCAGGCCGGAATATCTATCAGGAATCATCAGTAGAAAAGGTCTAGTATATCGCTAAGCCTCTCTTATTTGTGCACGGCTGCCATATCCGCGTCTCTTTTCGCCTTGTACTCCGTCCCTTTATTCCAGTTGGGGAATGAGGATTCCATGGCCAGCCGATAACCCACCTTGAACAGCAGGCGAAGGTCATCGATCGCTCCGGATAGGTCCCAGCTTGGGTCAAATTCGTCCGATGGCTTATGGTAATTTTCGGCTGTGTACTTGTCCCGCTTGGCCAGGGTCCATTCTTTTCCATGCTCGATGTGATCGGTCCCGCTGCTGGGATAAACGGCCGGCACTCCCTGCTTGGCAAAGGGAAAATGGTCGGAGCGAAAATAGGAGCCCTTTTCAGGCGTGGGGTCGGGATTGACCGTCCGGCCTGACTCTTTGGCGGCGGCTTCAATGTATTGGTCAAGCTCGGATAGGCCGTAGCCGATGACGGTGATGTCCTTCATCGGCCCGTAGATGTTCAGCGCGTCCATGTTGATGACGGCGGCCGTTTTGACGGTTAAGAAGAGGGGATGTGTCGCGTAATACTCAGAACCGATAAGCCCCTGCTCCTCTCCCGTGACGGCGAGAAAGACGATCGAGCGGAGCGGCGGCCGTTTGAGTTTCTGAAAGGCTTCCGCGAGTTCGATCAGGGCCGCTGTCCCGGTAGCGTTGTCGAGCGCTCCGTTGAAGATTCGGTCTCCCTCGAGGGCCGGGTTCCGACCGAAATGATCCCAGTGCGCCATATAGATTATGTATTCGTCCGCCCGTTTCGACCCCGGAATGAGGGCAACGACGTTGCTTGACGTCACATTTTTGACGCTGTTTTTCAGGGTGAGCGAAGCTGTGAGACCGAGGGGAACAGCTTTAAATCGCCGTTTGGCCGCCTGGACCTTGATTTCATCGTAGTTCAGGCCGGCGATTTCAAAGATCTCACGCGCGGCCTCGAGATGCAGCCATCCTTCGGCGACACAGCGGGACATGTTGTTGTCCTGGCTGACCAGGTTGAATTGCGGGCCGGTCCAGCCGTTCTGGACAACGCCCCAAGGATAGGCCGCAGGCTCGGTCTAATGGACGATGAAGACGCCGGCGGCGCCCTGACGGGCAGCTTC
>JALHUR010000337.1 GCA_022867325.1 Candidatus Aminicenantota bacterium
CCCCGCACTCTTGGCGCCAGGAGTGCGGGGGGAACCGACGGGACTGGTTCCACCGGGGCCCGGGGGCGGAGGACGGCCTCCTCTCCCCTCTATATTCTGCCGTTTTCCACGCCGGATTGAAGGGTCACGGCGCTTTGTGTTATAGTGTCGCCGATGACCGCACCCGCCCAGATCGACATCTCCGTCGTCGTCCCCGTCTTCAACGAAGCGGAGAGCCTTCCCGAGCTGGCCCGGGAGATCCGGGACGTTTGCGCCCGCATCGGCAAGAGCTACGAGATCCTCTTCATCGACGACGGGAGCTGGGACGACACGTTCGCCATCCTGGGTAAGCTTCGCCAGGAGGATTCCCGGATCCGGGTCGTCCGCTTCCGCAAGAATTTCGGCCAGACGGCCGCCCTGGCCGCCGGTTTCGACCGGGCCCGGGGCGAGATCATCCTGACCCTCGACGCCGACCTCCAGAACGACCCGGCCGACTTCCCCCTCCTGCTGGCCAAGCTCGGCGAGGGCTACGACATCGTCAGCGGCTGGCGCCAAAAACGCAAGGACCGCTTCGTGACGCGCCGCCTGCCCTCGATCCTGGCCAACAAGCTCATCTCCTGGATCACGGGCGTTAAACTCCATGACTACGGATGCACCCTTAAGGCTTTCCGGAAGGACGTCATCAAGAATATCCGCCTCTACGGCGAGCTCCACCGCTTCATCCCGGCCATCGCCAGCAAGATGGGCGTATCGGTCGCCGAGGTCAAGGTCAACCACCGGCCGCGCCGGCACGGAAAGTCCAAATACAACATCTTCCGGGCCGTCAAGGTCATCCTGGACCTGCTGACCGTCAAATTCCTCCTGAGCTACTCGACCCGGCCCCTCCAGATTTTCGGGGTTTTCGGGATCGTCTCCCTGCTGGCCGGAGGGCTCATCTCCATCTGGCTCTCCTATGAGCGGCTCATCCTCCGGATCGCCTCGGCCAACCGCCCGCTCCTCCTGCTGGCCATCCTCCTCATCGTGATCGGGATCCAGTTCATCACGCTCGGTTTGTTGGCCGAGATCATGGTCCGCGCCTACCACGAGGCGGCCCACCAGCCGACCTATTTCATCCGCGAGGTCCTCGACGACGAGGCCGAGCGCCGTCCGGACGACACCCGCTCCTGAGCCCGCCATGAAGATCCTGATGCTCGCTCCCGAGCCGTTCTTCCAGCCTCGGGGGACGCCGATCAGCGTCTATTTCCGGATTCGGGCGCTCGGCGACCTGGGCCACCAAGTCGACCTTGTCACCTACCCGCTGGGCGGGGACGTCCCGCTCGAGAACCTGCGCGTCTTTCGGGCCCTCAACATCCTCGGCCTGAAGACGATCAAGATCGGCCCGTCCCTGGCCAAGCTCCCCCTGGACGCGCTTCTCTTCGCCCGGGCCGTCCTTCGGCTTCTGGGGCGGCGCTACGACATCATTTTCACGCACGAGGAGGCGGCCGTCATGGGGAGCATCCTGGGCTTCCTCAGCCGGACCCCCCACATCTACGACATGCATTCGAGCCTCCCCCAGCAGCTCTCGAACTTCGACTTCTCGCGGTCGCGCTTCCTCCGGGCCGTCTTCGTCGCCCTGGAGAACTTCTACCTCAAGCGGTCCGAGTCCGTCATCGTCATCTGCCGGGACCTCATGGAGAAGGTCAGCCGGGACGGCTACGGAGACAAGGCCCATCTCATCGAGAACGTCCTCAAATTTCCGAGCGAATCCTTCCCGGCCGCGGACGTCGCGAAAAAGAAGAAAGACTACGCGCCCGGCGGGCAGAAGATCGTCCTCTACGCCGGGAACTTCCAGCGCTACCAGGGAATCTCGCTCCTGCTCGAGGCCGCGGCCCGCGTCAAGGACAAGGCCGTCTTCCTCCTCCTGGGCGGGACGGGCGCCGAGCTCGAGGCCATGAAGCGCAAGGCGGCCGAATTGGGGATCGCCGCAAAAGTCGTCTTCGCGGACAAGGTCCCGCCGGCCCGGGTGGCGCTCTTCATCGAGCTCGCCGACGTCCTCGTCTCGCCCCGGCTGGCGGGCACCAACACGCCCCTCAAAATTTACTCTTTTCTCAAATCGGGGCGGCCGCTGGTCGCCACCGACCTCTGGACGCACACCCAGATCCTCGACGAGCGGATTTCGGTCCTGGTCGAGCCGGATCCGGAAAGCCTGGCCGCGGGCATCTCCTTCGCCCTCAACGATCCGGAGGCCCGGCGCCGGGCCAAGGCTGCCCGGGATATGGCCGACCGCGAGTACACCCGCGAACGCTACACGGAAAAAATGCGGCTTTGCCTCGAAACGGCGCTCCGCAAACGGAGTTGAGAGGACCGGGAACGACCATGCGCGCTTTCGTCACGGGCGGCTCGGGATTCATCGGCGGCCGTCTCATCGACGCCCTGCTGGCCAAGGGATGGGAAGTCGGCGCCCTTGTTCATCGGACGCCGCTGGCCCGGTTCGAGCCCGAAGGGAAGCTCACGATCGTTCACGGCGATATCGGGGATGCCGGCCTTCTTCGCCGCTCCCTCCAGGGAACCGACGTCCTGTTTCATCTCGCCGCGGCGCTCGGCGCCTCGCGCATCTCAAAAAGGGAATTCTTCCGGATCAACGCCGGCAGCGTCGAGAGCCTGCTGGGGGCGGCGCGCGAAGCGGGCGTCCGGCGCGTCGTCCATTTCAGCTCGGCGGGCGTCCTGGGCAAGGTCGCGGACGGGGAGGTCGCGGATGAAGCCCGCGCCCCCGATCCCCGGAACGTCTACGACAAGAGCAAGCTCGAGGGCGAGCGGCTGGCGCTCAAGGCCGCCGAGGCCGGCCTGGACGTCGTCGTCATCCGGCCGGGCTGGGCGTACGGCCCGGGCGACCGGAGGACCTTCAAGCTCATCCGCTCGATCGCCCGCAAGCGCTTCGTCCTGGTGGCGAAAGGGCGCGGCCGTCAAACCCCGGTTTTCATCGACGACCTCGCGGCCGGGATTCTTCTTTGCGCGGCCAAGGGGCGGCCGGGTGAAGTCTACCACCTGGCGGGGGAAGAGATCCTGACCGTTAAAACAATGGCCGAAACCATCGCCCGCTGCTGCGGCGTCTCCATTCCGTCGCTGTCCCTGCCGCTTCTGCCGGCGCTGGTCGCGGCGGGCATGCTGGCGACGTCCTTCCGGCCGCTGGGCATCGAGGCGCCCTTAACGCCGGGAAAGCTCGGTTTCTTCACGGACTCCAAACCGATGTCGATCGCGAAGACGAAGAGGGAGCTGGGTTATAAGCCGGCTACGGATTTTCAATCGGGCATGGCCCGGACCGTGGACTGGTACCGGGCCAACGGCTGGCTCTAATCCCCCCTTCGATCCGCATTGACATCCGTCTTCCGTTGGCGATATAGTCTTTACGTATTTCCGGCCTATCCGCTGTATAATTAGGGAGTAGAGTGAGTTCGGAGCATAAAAGGAAAAAGTCTCCCGGCGACCGGACACGGAAACCGGGATCTCTCCTGGCTCCCGATATCTGGGAGCGTTTTTTCCAAGGCGATCGTTTAGCCTGCGCCCGTCTGATCACGGCCATTGAGAACCATCCCCGGCTCGTCCCGATCATCCGGGACCGGCTCATCCCCCTCCAGAAAGGGGGTGTCCGGATCGGGATCACCGGGCCTCCCGGCGTCGGTAAGAGCACGGTCACAGCAGCCCTGGCGCGGCGGACGATCGCCGGAGGCCATTCCGCCGGCGTCATCGCCGTGGACCCCTCGAGTCCGTTCTCGGGCGGCGCCTTCCTGGGCGACCGCGTCCGGATGCAAGGCCTGGGCGGGGACCCGCGCCTGTTCATCCGGTCCCAAGCCAGCCGGAACGGCCACGGCGGCCTGTCCCCCTCGACGCCCTACGCGACCGATGTCCTTGACGCCTTCGGCCTGGACCGGATCTTCATCGAGACGGTCGGCGTCGGCCAGGCCGAGCTCGACGTCCTGACCTGCGCCGATCTCATTCTCCTGGTCCTCCAGCCCGGGACCGGCGACGTCATCCAGACGCTCAAGGCCGGAATTCTCGAGATCGCGGACATCATCCTCGTCAACAAGGCCGACCTCCCCGGCGCCGATCTCCTCCTGGACTCCCTGAAGTTCCTGTTCGAGATCGGCCTCCGCAAGACCGCGAAACCTTTCCCCTCCGTCCTGACCGCCTCGGCCCTTCAGGATAAAGGATTGGACGAAGTCCACGCCGAGATAGAGCGGAGGATCCGTGGGCTGGTTGAGTCCGGGGAGCTCCACGAGAAAAAGCGGCAGCGCCTCGAACGGGACATTCAGTCGGCGATCCGGGACAATCTCTGGGAAAAGTTCTCAACCCTGACGAACGCGCGCGACGAGATCCGGGCCGTCGCCGGACGCGTCCTCGAGAATCGGCAATCCCCGTATCCTTATCTCCGCAGAACCTGCTCGCGGGTCCGGATCACTTTCGCCAAGGAGGGAGCCAAGCGTGACGACTCCGAAAAGAAAACAGTGGGACGGCGAGTTCCAAAAGGCCGCGCTGCGGGACGCTGATTTCACGTCCCTCTCGGGGCGCCCCCTCCAGCCGCTCTATACGGAGGAGGACCTTCCGGGATTCGATCCCGCGGCCGAGCTCGGTTATCCGGGCCAATTCCCCTTCGTCCGGGGGGTTCATGCCTCGATGTACCGGGGGAAACTGTGGACGATGCGGCAGTTCTCGGGGATGGGGACGCCGGAGCAGACGAACCTGCGCTATAAGTTCCTTCTCGAGAAAGGACAGACGGGGCTTTCGGTGGCTTTCGACAACCCGACCCTGTACGGCCGGGATTCCGACCATCCCCTGTCGCAGGGCGAGGTCGGCAAAACGGGCGTGGCCGGCGGCGAGGTCCGCCTGCATCACGGCGTTCGCATCGGCCACCGCTTTCGGCAGAAGCGCGAGCGGGCGCCGTTCAACGTGCCGCGCGAAGATTTGCTCCACAAC
>JALHUR010000338.1 GCA_022867325.1 Candidatus Aminicenantota bacterium
AGGAGTTCGATGGGAAGCGGGAAAATGATCGTCGAATTCTTCTCGGTCGCGATCTCGGCCAGCGTGCCCAGGAAGCGAAGCTGGAGGGCCTGGGGATTGCGGGAGATGATGTCGGCGGCCTGGACCAGCTTGTCGGCGGCCATGAACTCGCCCTCGGCGTGGATGACCTTGGCCCTCCGGTCCCGCTCGGCCTCGGCCTGCTTGGCGATGGCCCGGATCATGTTTTCCGGCAGGTCGACCTGTTTCATCTCGACGAGCTGGACCTTGATGCCCCAGGGGTCGGTGTGCTGCTCGATGATCTCCTGGAGGCGGGCGTTCAACTTGTCCCGCTCCGAGAGAAGGTCGTCGAGCGGGACCTGACCGAGGAGGCTTCGCAGGGTCGTCTGGGCCAGCTGGGACGTGGCGTAGATGTAATCCTGGACCTCGATCACACACTTGAGCGGGTCGATGACCCTGAAGTAGAGCACGGCGTTGACCTTCACCGTGACGTTGTCCTTGGTGATGACGTCCTGCGGCGGGACGTCCATCGTGATGAGCCGCAGGCTGATCCTGACAATGCGGTCGATCGGCGAGAAAACGAGGATGAGGCCCGGCCCCTTGGGCTGGGGCAGGACGCGGCCGAGACGGAAGATGACGCCCCGCTCGTACTCCCTCAGGATTTTGATCGAATTGAGAATATAAAGAACGAAAAACCCGACGATCCACAGCGGCCAAAAGACCATGACATGCCTCCTTTTTCGGCCCTAAATTTCGGTCACCCGGACCTTGAGATTATCCAGGACTTCGATGATTTTGACTTTGACGCCCTTGGGAAGAGGCCGGTCGGCCACGGCGTTCCAGAGTTCGCCGTGGACGAAGACCTTGCCTTCGGGCGCGAGTTCGCTCCGGGTCTCCCCGATCTCGCCCAGCAACCCCTCCCGGCCGGTCACGGCCCGCCGGAGGTGGGCGCGGACGACGAGAAAGACGAGAAAGATGACGATCGCCGAAACGCTCAGGGCGACCGGGATGATGATGCTCAGGCTCGGCTTCATTTCCGGGATGGGCGCGTTGACAAGCATGAGCGATCCGATGACCATGGCGGCGATCCCTCCCATGGATAAAAGCCCATAGCTGTGGACTTTGACTTCGAGGATGAAGCAGGCGACGGCCAGCAGGATGAGGAGCAGGCCGACGTAGTTGATGGGCAGGATCTGGAAGGCGAAGATGGCCAGCAGTAGGCTGATACCGCCCAACACCCCGGGCAGGATGGCGCCCGGGTTGGCGAACTCGAAATAAAGGCCCAGCAGGCCCAGCATGAGCAGGATGTAGGCGAGGTTGGGGTTTGAAATGGTGATCAGGAACCTCTGCCGGAACGACATGGGGAGGTCCACGATCCGGGCGTCTTTGAGGTCGAGCGTCCGCTCCTCGCCGCTGAAGAGCCGCACCTTTTGCCCGTCCAGGCGGGCCAGGAGCTCCGCTTCGTCGGCGGCGATAAAATCGATCAACTTGCCGGCCAAGGCCTCCCGCTCCGTATAGGACAGGCTGTCGCGGACGGCGTCCTCGGCCATCTTGACGTTCCGGCCGCGCCGTTCGGCGAGCGTTTTAATATAGGAAGCGGCGTCGTGGGTGACCTTGTCTTCCGTGGTTTTATCCATGGCCTGGCCGCCGATCCCGATGCCGACCGGATGGGCGGCGCCCGTGTTCGTCCCCGGCGCCATGACGAACAGGTCGCAGGCGACGCCGATGAAGAACCCGGCCGAGGCCGACCGCGCCCCGCTCGGTCCCACGTAGGCCGCGACCGGAACGCGCGAGGCGAGGATTCGCTCGATGATCTCGCGCATCGACGAGTCCAATCCGCCCGGGGTGTTGAGGCGGAGGATGACGAGGGCGGCTCCGTCGCGCTCGGCCCGGGCGATCCCGTTCCGGATGTACTCCGAGCTGATGGGATGGATGGCCGCTTGGACGTCGAGACGGAGGACGGTCGCCGCCGAAAGCGCCGAAGCGGACGCCAGCCAGAGACCAATGAGCGGAAGCCTTTTCACCTTGCTTTGATTATAGGAAGATCATCGGACTAAGTCAATAAACGGCGGCGGCCGCCGCCGCCGCGATCTTGACCCTTTCGCCGACGCTACCCCGCCTTGAAAGGCGGGGCTATGAATCGGAGCCCCGCCTTTCAACACTAATCAGCCGGAAACGGCTTAGTATGAGTACTGGCGAAGACGCCGGGGAGCAGCCTTGCAGCACACATAAGCCGTAAACGGCTTATGAGTGCTGCGAAACGCCTGCACTCAGGGCTTCCATGAGGTAACATGATAGCGAAACGCACCTCCCTGACGGGTAATGCTATGATAGATTACACGTCGACTCAAATTCTTTTAAGGAGGTGCGCAAATG
>JALHUR010000339.1 GCA_022867325.1 Candidatus Aminicenantota bacterium
CACGCACGAAGCGATGATCCGCACCGTCGCCGATATCCCCGGCTATGTCAAGCTGTTCAAGGACGTGTTCGGAGTGGGACCGATCACGGTCCAGCAGGTCGCCGACGCCATCGCCGCCTTCGAGCGCACGGTCGTCACGACGGACTCCCGCTTCGACCGCTATATGCGCGGCGATCACCAGGCCTTGACCAAACTGGAGAAACAGGGGCTCGAGATCTTCAACGGCAAGGGCCATTGCACGGCCTGCCACTGGGGCCCCTATTTCAGCGACGGCCGCTTCCACAATCTCGGCGTGCCGCCCAAGGATCCCAAGAATCCCGACCAGGGACGCTACGCCGTGACCAAGAATCCCGAAGACATGGGCGCTTTCAAGACCCCCACCGTCCGCGACGCGGCTTTGCGGCCCCCCTACCTCCACGACGGGTCTGAAAAAACGCTGGAATCGTTGATCGAGTTCTACGACCGGGGCGGCGGCAAGGACCCCAACCTCGATCCGCTCATGGTGCCGCTGGGCCTGAGCCGGACGGAGAAAGCGGCCCTGGTCGCCTTCATCCGTGCCCTGACCAGCCTCAACCCTGAAGTCGCCGCTGTCAAGCCGATTCCGGCCGGGAAGCTCCCGAAGTGAGGAGGAGGCCATGAAAAAGACATTGACCACCATCGTGTGCGTCGCCGCGGCGCTTCTCCTCTTCAGCCAGAGCGTGTCGGCCATCCCGGCCTTCGCCCGCAAATACGGCTTCAACTGCAACATGTGCCACGTCGCCTTTCCCAAGTTGAACGATTTCGGCCAGCGCTTCCGCGACAACGGCTATCAGATCCCAGGCCAGGCGGGTCTGGAGAAGACCGTTTTCGAGACCGCCGTCCCGATCGCGCTGCGGACGACAACGGGCTATTCCCTCTACAAGAACGGGAAGGGCACCATGGCCGGCTTCCACATCTACGGCCTGGACCTGCTGGCGGCCGGCGTCCTCCACAAGAATATCTCGTTCCTGTTTGTCTACACCCCGCGTATCGACGAGCCGGCGGCCGATTTCCACGGCCCGGGCTCGGGCGATAATCCGGCCCAGCTGGCGGCGATCGAGTCGGCCAACCTGGTCTTCAGCAACCTGATCAAGGATAAGCTCAACCTGCGCATCGGCCGCTTCGAGCCGTCCTTCCAGCTGCTGAGTTCCAAGCGGCTCACCTATATCCTCCAGCCGTTCGAGATCTACAATTTCATCGGCGGGCTGAACGGCTTCGATTATTCCGCCAACCAGCTTGGGATCGAGGCCAGCGGCCGCTTCAAGGGAGGCCTCAAGTACGGGCTGGGCTACGTTAACGGCAACGGCGCCAACCCCGACAACAACTCCTACAAGGATTTCTATGGCGTCCTGTCCAAGACGATCGGCCCGGGCGAGGGCCAGTCGTCCGGCCAGCGCATCGGCGTCTTCGGCTATTTCGGCTGGCAGCCGACCGATTTCAGCGACTCCAGCGTATCGCCGGTAGGGGACGCCAACGGGGAGAAGAATCGGAACTTCTACCGGTTGGGCGGAAGCCTGAGCCTGAACTGGAAGACATTCAACCTGCAGGCGATGGCCTTCCGGGGTGTGGACGACAAAGATTTCAACGACATCGACCCTACGCAAGACTATGAGTTCTGGGGAGGAATCGCCCAGCTCGACTGGGCCGGCTTGGCCGACAACCGCCTGGTCGCCTCCCTGATGTACAACTGGGTCCGGCCCCCCGCCGGCGCCGAACCCCAGCAGCTGAACGCCTTCTCGGCTCTGGTCCGCTACTATCTAGGGAGCTGGTCGGCCGTGAACATCGCCCTCCATGCCGAGTACTCCCATCGCACGATCGGCGTCGTCAATCAGACGAAGGACAACCTCTTCACCCTGCTGCTCGATTTCGATTTTTAGGGTTCGATCGGGGTCAAACGATCAGGGTCAAACCTACACTTTAGTAAAAAGTGCATATGCACTTTTTACTAAAGTGTAGGTTTGACCCCCTATAGTAAACAGCTAACACGCTTTTATCATGACTATCGCTCCTCACCAGGCTTGATCGACGCCCGCGACTCCCCCAAAATTGGTATCTCCGCTCCCGGCCGATGTCAACCCCTCGACTCCCGGCGTCTTCGCCTGTACTCATAGGCCGTTCCAGGCTTATGAGTATTGAAAGGCTGGGCTTAGCGTCGGCGAACGGGTCAATGACGGACGGGCCGGACACGGCAAGGACGTACGAATCAATTTCGGCCGCGGGAATGTTATACTGGTGAAGTCATCTGTCCGGAGCCAGGAGGAGAAGATGAAAAGAAGCCTGCCGGGATTGCGGATCATCGCGCTGATCGCGATCTGTCCGATCATCCTTAGCGCGCGAGCGGGCACCCAGGAAGCAGCCCCGGGCTCAGTCCCCGAAAAGGACCGGACGGCCGTCCTCGACAGCCGGGATTATCTGCAGCGGCTGGAAAAACTCGGCTTCGCCGGGGCCGTCCTCGTCGCGCGGAACGGGGCCCTGTTGCTGGCCGAAGGGTACGGCCTGGCCGACCGCGAGCGCGGCCTGCCCTGGACGCCGGCCACCGTCTCCAGCATCGGATCGATCACGAAACAGTTCACGGCGGCCGCCATCCTGAAGCTCGAGGAAGAGGTGCGCCTCCGCGTCACCGATCCGATCTCCTCCTATTTCAAGGACGTTCCGGCCGACAAAGCCGGGATCACGCTCCATCATCTGCTCACCCATTCCTCGGGGCTCCTGGATCCGGAAGAGATCGGCGATTATGACCCGATCGGGCGCGAGGACTACGTCCGCAAGGTCCTGGCCCAGAAACTCGCCTTCCCGCCCGGCGGGGGTTACGAATACGCCAATGCGAACTTCAGCCTGCTCGGGGTCATTATCGAGCAGCTCTCGGGCGGGAGCTACGAGTCCTACCTCCATGAGAAGCTGTTCCTGCCCTGCGGGATGCGCGAGACGGGCACCCTCCTCCCCCGCTGGGGAGAGGGACGAACGGCCCAGGGCTACCGCGGACCCCAACGGTGGGGGACGATCCTTGAGCGGCCGTTCGACAAGGACGGTCCCTACTGGGCGCTGAGGGCAAACGGCGGAATCCATTCGACCTGCAACGACATGTTCCTTTGGGCCCGCGCACTCATGGAAGGGAAGATCCTCTCTCCCGAATCCATGAAGAAATACTGGACGCCCCACGTTAGCGAGGGCGGCGACACCTTTTACGGATACGGCTGGTCGATCGGGACCGCGCCGGGCGGCCTCAAGGTCGTCACCCACCACGGCGGGAACGGCATATTCTTCGCCGACATGGCGATGGTGCCCGACGCCGGGTTGGTCATCTTCCTGATGACCAACGTCGTCGCCGACGTGCCGGGCGCGAACGCTCTTTTGGACAAGATCAGGGGCCGGTTTCTGAGCGGCCGTCCTTTTCCCGAAATTCCGGCGGCGAAGGCTGTGCCGGAGGACATCTTGAAGTCTTTGACCGGGACCTATGTCCTGGCGGAGGACGGCGGACGGATCGACGTTGCCGTGGAGGGAAGGGGTCTGGTCCTCGAGCCGACAGGGCAGAAGGCTTTCTCCCTGCTCCACTCCGTGGAGGCCGTCACGCCGGGGCGGTTCGAGCGGCTCAACCGGCTGATGGATCGGATCATCGCGGCCAACAGGATTGGCGATTTCAGGCCTCTATCCGAAGTCTACGGCGGGCGCGTCCCGGTCGATCGGCTCCGCGAGCGGTGGCGGGAAATCACCGGGACGATCGAGGAACGGAACGGCCGCATCCTGAGGCACGAGATCCTGGGCACGGCCCGGACGACGGAGCGGGACGAGACCGTCGTCCGGTTTGTCTGCGAAAAGGGCTCCGCGGAACGGACCTATGTCTGGGCCGCGGACCAGGAGGCAAGTCTCATGGGCATGTCGATGCGGGGGCTTCCGGTCCGGCTCCGTTTCGTCCCCGAGGGAGGAACCGCCTTCGCCTCCTGGGACGGAGGCCTGCGGCCTTCCAAGCGGCTCCGGTTCGAGCCGGACGCGGAAGACCGGATGACCCTCAATCTCGGCGCGGAGGGCCCGGCCGCCGTCAGGAAATAGGCTTTTTCTTTTAACATCAAGCTTCACAGCCAACCAACCATCGATGTCGGCCGAACCATAACATCTCCCGTTCGTTCCGACTGGAGTTCAGCGGCGGCAGGGATGGCCGAAGGCCAGCCCTGACGTCCGCTGAAACGACGTGTTAGGCGCCGCGCCCGCTTCTGTAGAGCTTGCCGCCGCCCTTAACGAGCAACCTCCCTCTTGAGGGATTGTCTTCTCGGAAGCAGTCAGGACAGTACAGGTCCTGGTATTCCTCCATGTCGTAGTAGGAGACCCTCAAGTGCGCCTGTTCGGCGTGGACGAGACGCCTGCAAGTGCTGCATTGGCCGTAGTTGCGGACAACGTTCAGGTGGCCACACTTGCAGGTTAGGCGCATATCCGTGCTAAGCGCCGACTCCCTGACACGCAAGGGTCGATTGCAGGCCTCACAGGCTCCGACGATCACACGCTCCGGAGGCGTCGGGCTCGGGGTCGGCGGTGCGTTTTGAGGAGAAGCGTTCTCGGCGCCGCGCAAGATCGCAATTTGGCGGTCGGTCGGCTGCGCTCCGTATTGGAGCCACAGATATGCAATCCACCCGGTCAAGGGGAACAGTCCGAACCACATCCAGTGGGGCGATCGGCCCTTTGCCTTGGCTGCTTGCACGCCAAGAAGCACGGGCAAGAGCCAGATGAGCAGGACGATGACACTAGCTAGAAGCTCGAGTGTGGCCTGGCCACCTGTGTTGGCGAGCATGAATCGCATTATTCTCTCGCGTTCCGGCGCCTAACAATGATTATACAGACTGTATAAAACGGAGAACACAGACTGTTCCCTTCTGTATAAGAAGTTCCTCCATCTTTCCACTAATTCGTCTAAAACCTTTCATTTCAACGTGCTACCTCTTTCTGCCGCCTCAGATCTCGTCGGCTTAGACAGACTGTATAAGCCGAATTAAAGGCCCTCGACCGGGCTGCGGACACTACGCCCTCCCCTATTTAATACGTGCATGTAGATCGATGTTCAATTTCCCCCGTTCTTTCGATGAAATGATAGAACCGTCGCAAAAATAAGTCAATGACTTTTCGTAGGATTCCCTTTGGGTGCCTTCGGCTTGTCTCCATAAACAACAAGGTCGCCGAGGGAGACGGCCGCCCCCGGCCGGGGATTCAGGAGCTTGAGGCGGACCCGGTGCGGACCGGGCGCCAGGCGGTACTTCCAGAATAGCGTTTCCCGCCGAATCAGGTCCTCGGCCGGGAGTTCGACAACATCGGCCATGCGGCCGTCGATTTCCACCTCGACGGAGAGAACGATGTTAGGGTCGGCTTTTTTGACGACCTCTCCGTTTAAGGCAAATCCGATCCCGTCGAACTGGAAGCTGTATTCGTTTTCGAGGACGGCATTGATCCGCCTCCGCTCGGATGGGAAGTGCCCCTCGAAATTCCGCTCGAGCCTGACCGGTTCGATCGGCCGTACCGGGATGGCGACCTCGGCGCTGGCCGCGGCTCCTCCGCTCCGCTCGATGACCTGGAGGGCGTGCTTGAAGATCAGCTCGGCGGCCTCGCGGAGCGAGAGCGTCGTGAAGGCGAAATCCCTGTCTTCGACGGCGGCCAATCCCCGCGTCCATCCGGCCGGAATGCGGCGATACCCGAGCATCGTCCCCAGGATGCCCCCCGCGCTGGCCGGGTTGCAGTCCGAGTCGTCGCCGCAGCGGGCGCTGACCTCGAGCGTCTTCCCGAAATCGCCGTCCCCATAGAGAAGCCCGATGACGACCCAAGCCGCGTTGATCTTGGCGTCGATGTTGAACGGGGTGAAGACTCCGTCCGGGCAGCCGATGTCCTCGCCCCATGTCTTCTGGACTTTGAACCAAGTCTCCTTCCAGTCGGACGGATTCTCATCGTGCCAGCGGATGACGTCCCGGATGGTCCGGGCGAAATCGGTTTCCGCCGGGATGGCGGCCAGGGCTTCGGCTACAATCCTGTGGACGTCGTCCCGGATAAAAGCCAGCGCGTACATGGTCGCGATATAGACGCCGCCGTACCAGCCGTCGCCCGAGTTCATGATGTGGCCGACCCTGTCGCAGAAGGCGGTGGCCGCGGCGGGCAGGCCGGGCGACATGAGACCCGCGAAGTCGGCCTCGATCTGGAAATCGATGTCGTCGGCGTGGGGATTGTTGAGCCAATGGCCGGAGTCCGGAGGGAGAATCCCGTGGAGAATGTTGTAGCGGGCGGCCTGATTGGCGTGCCAAAGAGGATAGGAGGCGGTGGCGAACGCCTTGGCGAACGAGGCGGCTGGCGCGTCCAAGCCCTCCTTCTCCAGGATTTCAACGAAGGTCAGATCCATGTAAACGTCGTCATAGAGTCCGGGCGCGTTCTCGTACCACCAGCGCGGGGCATCGTCGTTCCACGCCAACGGCTGATAGTCGGGGATGAAGGTCGATTGGAAGCGGAACTCGGTCGGGCCGCCGAAGGTGCAGCCGATGACCTGCCCCGCCCAGCCACCCCTGGTCTTGTCGAGGAGCGCGTCCCGGGAGAGCTTTACGCTTTCGCCGCGGAGCGGAAAGGCGCCCAGAGCGACGGCGAGCAACACAGCCCAGGCTCGGATAAAGCGATACGGTTTCATGATCAATCATCCCTCCTATAGCCGTGCACTTCGAACCTGAAGACACTAATCATTGAGTACGGATTATTATAAGCGCTCGGAATCCGGAAAGGAAATTCGGGAAATAGATGTCTGTGACCTAGAACGGACCGTCGTCTTCGGCCGGTTCAACGCCTTCGAATCCGACGAGGTTTTCCGCAACGACGTCCTCGCGCTCGGCCGGGATTGGCTCAAGGATTTCGGACCGGAGTTCGAAATGGGACCATGCCTTCGGCCACACGACCGGGATCTACAACCTCATAAAAGCCGGCGGCGCGCTGGCCTCGGTCCAGATCGGACGGTCGCTCCTCGAGACCCTGGAGAACGTCCCCGTCAACATCAAGGAGATCCGACCCCATCTCCTGATGAGCGTCCCGGCCCTAGCCAAGAACTTCCGGCGCGGGATCGAAAAGGCGATCCGGGATAAGGGGCCGAAGATCGAAAAACTCTTCACCGCAGAATCGCTTCCTTAACTCAACCCTCAAGATGGTCAGGAGCCGGATCGCGGACTTTTACAAGAACCGGATCGACTTCCTGTTTACGCCTGCGGCTAAGGACATCTGCAACCACCAGAATTTAACGATCGTCGGCCGGTTCGAGTGAGCCGCCTTTTAATTAGCTCACTTTAAGATCTATCGACGATTTATATCAAATGGTGACGCTTATCAAATGGTGACGCTTATCCGTGTCCCTTATCTCTCAAACTCACTCTAAGATTTATCGACCATTTATATCCGCGGAAAGCTCCGCGAGCCAGAGTTCGATTCGGCGGCAGAGTTCGTCCCGGACCATCCGGGTTCTCATCATCTTCTCTTCATCGCTCCCCTGGAACAAGGCGGGGTCGGGCAAGCTCCAGTGCTGCTTCCGGCTGAAAGACGGGAATATCGGACAGCGTTCGTTCTCCTCGGCGTTGCAGACCGTGATGACATGCTGGAAGAGGAGGCCCTCCTTGATGAAGTCGAAGACGTTCTTGGCCTTGTTTCGCGAGATGTCGATTCCGATCTCCGCCATGACCCGGACGGCCAAGGGGTTGAGCTCGCCCGGTTCAAGCCCGGCGCTCGAGACCTCAAAACGGTCTCCCCCCAGTTTTTTGAGGAGCGCCTCGGCCATCTGGCTCCGGGCCGAATTGTGGACGCACAGAAACAGGACCGTGACCTTGTCCATGCCGTCCTCCTTTTCCAATGCATAATATATCATAGCAGGACCTTCTCCTCGGTGATAAATGGTGACGCTAATCCGTGTCCCTTATCTCTCAAGATTCAGCCAGACGAAAAAAGGGGACACGGATTAGCGTCACATATGCACATATGAAAAGCGAACCGGCCGCGGGAGCGGTTGACCCGTTCGCCGAAGATAAGCTCTTCATTCATTTGACAAAGAATCTGGAATCTTATATTTTTGGCTTCGCCGCTTCTCCGGCGGCCTGCCACAATGACATCGCTTAATTCGCCTAATTCAGAGGAGGGAATTCGATGAGCGTTAAATTCCGTCTCGGTCTTATGATGTTCCTCCAGTACGCCATCTGGGGGTCCTGGGCGCCCGTCCTGTCGGCCTATCTCCAGAACAACCTGGGTTTCAGCGGCGTCCAGTTGGGGATCATCTTCAGCCTGCTCCCCCTGGCCACCATCATCTCGCCCTTCGTGGGCGGCCAGATCGCCGACCGCTATTTCCCGTCCCAGAAGGTCATCGCCGTCCTCCAGCTGGCGGGCGGCGTCATCCTGATCCTGATCGCCAATATCACGGCCTTCACGACGATGATGTGGCTCATGCTCCTTTACTGCCTGGTCTACGCCCCGACCCTGGCCCTGACCAACTCGATCGCCTTCCTCAACCTCAAGAGCTCCGAGAAGGAGTTCGGCTCCATCCGGGTCTGGGGGACGATCGGCTGGATCGCGGCCGGTTGGGCCCTGGCCGGCTGGCGGGCCCTGGCCAAGTCGCCCGAAGGCATCGCCATGAAGGGCGACACCCTCCTCCTGGCCGGGATCTTCTCGCTCCTGATGGGGCTCCTCTCCTTCGGCCTCCCCCACACCCCGCCCAAAAAGGAAGGGGCCAAGCCCTGGGCTTTCCTGGAAGCCCTCAAAATGTTCAAGGACCGCAATTTCCTGATCTTCTGCATCATCTCCTTCGTCGTGGCCACCGAGCTCCAGTTCTACTACGTCCTGACCTCGCCCTTCCTGACCTCGGCCGCGATCGGCGTCAACCAGAAATATGTCTCGGCCGTCATGACCATCGCCCAGATCGCCGAGATCTTCGTCATGGCCTTCATGCTCTCCTGGGCCCTCAAGAAATTCGGGATGCGCCGTACCCTGACCCTGGGGATCCTGGCCTGGCCGATCCGCTACATCATCTTCATGATCGGAACGCCCTCCTGGCTGGTCATCGCCTCGCTCTCCCTCCACGGCTTCTGCTACGTCTTCTTCTTCACGGCGGCCTACATCTACGTCGACAACATCGCTCCCAAGGACATCCGCCACTCGGCCCAGAGCCTGATCGCCATCATCATCCTCGGATTCGGGAATTTCGTGGGGAGCCTGTTCTGCGGCTGGATCCAGAATATGTTCACGAGCGAGACCGTCAACGCGGCGGGCGAGGCCGTCAAAGCCGTCAACTGGCGCGGGACATTCCTCGTCCCGACCGCCCTGACCCTATTCTGCCTCCTCGTCTTCCTGGCCTTCTTCCGCGAAAAGACGAAGGGGGCGGCGGCCGCCTGACGCTCCCCGACCTCATGAGGAAAACGCGATGAAAAAGAAAAATCTCGGCATCGGGATCATAGGCGGCGGGTTCATCGCCCGCTTCCACATCCGCTCCTGGGTCGGCGTCCGCAACGCCGACATCCTGGGGATCCACGACCCGGACCGCAAACGGGCCGAAGAAGCCTGCGCCCTAGCCAATTCCCTGGGCGTCGGAGAGGCCAAGCCCTATAAAACCATCACCGAAATGGCCGCCGACCCGGCCATCGACGCGCTCTGGATCTGCGCTCCCAACTATACTCGGGTCGCGGTCATGGAGGAGATCGCGCAGGCGATCGGGACGGGCAAGGCCGAGCTCATCGGCGTGACCTGCGAGAAACCGCTCGGCCGGAACGTCGCCGAGGCCCGCAAGATGCTCGAGCTCGTCCGCAAGGCGGGGCTTCTCGACGGCTACCTCGAAAACCAGGTTTTCGCTCCGGCCGTGACCCGGGGCAAGGAGATCGTCTGGGCCCGGGGAGCGGCCATCGCCGGCCCGCCCTACCTGGCCCGGGCGGCCGAGGAGCACAGCGGCCCCCACATGCCCTGGTTCTGGGAGGGAACGCTCCAGGGGGGCGGCGTCCTCAACGACATGATGTGCCACTCGGTCGAGGAAGCCCGCTTCATGCTGACTCCGCCCGGCGCTCCTCGCGAGACCCTGATCCCGACCAGCGTCACGGCCTACATCAACTGCCTGAAGTGGCAGGCGCCCGAATACGCCAAGATCCTGAGCAAGAACTCGAAGGGAAAGACGGACTACCTCAAGCGCCCGGCCGAGGACTTCGCCCGCTCGCTGGTCGAGTATAAGGACAAGAAAGGCAAGATCTCTATCGTCGAGACGACGACCTCCTGGTGCTACGTCGGCGCCGGGCTGCGGCTGTCCCTGGAGCTCCTCGGCCCCGAGTACTCCCTTCAGATCAACAGCCTCGACGCGGGCCTCAAGGTCTTCTTCAGCCGTCGGGTCCAGGGCAAGGCCGGCGAGGACCTGGTCGAAAAACAAAACGCCGAGATCGGGCTGATGCCGGTCGTGGCCGACGAGGCGACCGAATACGGCTACATCGCCGAAAACCGCCATATGGTCCAGAGCTTCCTCAAGGGCGCGCGGCCCGAGGAGAATTTCTCGGACGGCCTCAACGTCACCGAGCTCCTGATGACGGCCTACATGAGCGCCGAACAGGGCAAGACCGTGCCCTTCCCGCCGCCCGGGCTGGAAACGTTCGTGCCGGCGGTCGCCCGGGGCGCCTGGAATCCTAAAAAGAAATAACTCCAAAGGAGATGCCATGAAAACAACGATCGTCCTGTCTCTCATCGCCGGAATTGCTATGACGGCGGGCTCCGGCCCGGCCGCCCAGAAAACGGCGGCGCCGGCCGTCCAGCCCCTCCCGGCCGAAATCGTCAAAGCCGTTCAGGGAACCGACTACGCCTCGGTCCGGATCAAGGAATTCCCGATCGCCGTCCAGTGCTGGACCTTCCGGGCCTTCACCTTCTTCGAGACCCTGGACAAGGTCAAGGGACTGGGGATTAAGCTCCTCCAAGCTGTCCCCGGCCAGGCGCTGGGCGGCCCTTACGGCAAAGCCCCCTTCGGCGACGACATGACCGAGGATCAGATGAAGGCGGCCAAGGCCGCGCTCGAGGCGGCCGGGATCAAGCTCGTCGCCTACGGCGTCTGCGACATCGGGACGACCGAGGCGAGCATGCGCAAGGTTTTCGACTTCGCCCGCAAAATGGGGATCGGGACCGTCGTCTGCGAGCCCCAGGACGACGACTTCACCCTCCTGGAAAAACTCGTCGACGAATACGGCTTGCGGATCGCCATCCACAACCACCCGCTCCCCTCCAAGTACGCCCACCCGATGACCCTGTTCGACCGCGTCAAGGGCAAGGATGTCCGGATCGGCTCCAGCGCCGACACCGGCCACTGGATGCGGCTCGGCCTCAAGCCGGTCGAGTGCCTGCGGCTCCTCGAAGGCCGGATCATCGACGCTCATCTCAAGGACAGGAGCGGGTTCGGGACGAAAAACGTCGACGATGTCCCCTGGGGCGACGGGAAAGCCGGCATCCGCGACATCCTGGCCGAGCTGACCCTCCAGGATTACGACGGCCCGCTGACGATCGAGTACGAGGCCGAGAAGGAAGTCAAAAATCCGCTTCCGGCCATCGAGAAGAGTATCGATTACGTCCGGAGCGTCACTTATTATCTCGGCTACGAGCAGATCCTGCGCAAGGGCTGGGGCGGCTACGAGAAGCACGGATGGAACCACTACGGACCCGGCTATTTCGAGATCGACCCGAAGACGGGCGTCCTCAAGTCCCAGGGCGGGATGGGTCTTCTCTGGTACGCCAGAAAGAAATACAAGGACTTCATCCTCGAGCTCGATTTCAAGTGCGCGCAGAAAAACACAAACTCAGGGATCTTCTACCGGGTACCGACCGTCCCGACCAGCGACGACTACATCTATCATTCATTTGAGATCCAGATCTACGACGCCGGCCAGGGCATCCACATAACGGGCGCGATCTACGACGCCGAGGCGCCGACGCAGGACGCCTTCCTGCCGACGGGCGAATGGAACCACTTCAAGATCACCTGCCGCGGCGCCAACATCCAAATCGAGCTCAACGGGAAGCCGGTCCTTGACTGGAACCAGGAGCCGCGCGGAAAGATCAAGGACTTCGCCCTCGAGGGCTATCTCGGGCTCCAGAACCACGACAGCGAATCGCCCGTCTATTTCAGGAACATCTACGTCAAGGAGCTATAAAGGGTGACGCTAATCTGTGTCCCTTATCTCTCAAGATTCAGACGGATGAAAAAAGGGGACATGGATTAGCGTCACATATTTATTTAGCGTCACATATTTATTTTTTCGCCTTGTCGGCGTTCTTCCAGTCCTTCATACGCCGTCCCATGTCGTCGACGACCGGCTTGACGGATTTCGTCCATTCCTTCATGCGCCGCCCGAAATCCTCGGCCGGGGGGCCGAAGACCTGGCCCAACTCCTGTAGCTTTTTCCCCAGCTCGGACAGGGAGGGTTCAACGGACTTATGAAAGCCGCGCAGCTTCTCCCCCGCCTGGTTCAGGTGGGGCTCGATGCTGTCGCCCAGCTCCCTGATTTTGTCCGAGATCTCTTTGAAGATGTCTTTGTCCTGGTCGGCCATGGTTTGCCTCCTTCAGACTGAAGTTACAATTCTATCTACGAAAAGTCCCCCGAGGAGTTCGCCTCACTTCGATCCTCCTCGTGACCGCGGCTTACTCGCTATTAATATATCGCCGTCGCTGATTCCGTCAAGTATACTATCTCCGGGATGATCAAGGTCCGCGAGGTCGAAGCCAAGAGCATTCTCAACAAGTCCAAGATCTTCGACTACTGCGTCAACCCCTACACGGGCTGCCAGGTCGGCTGCGCCTATTGTTACGCAAAGCTTTTCATCCCCCGCTACTCCGGCCACGACGAGCCCTGGGGGACGTTCGTCGACGTCAAGACGAACGCCCCCGATCTCCTCCGCAAACAGCTCCGGCGGGCCAAGCGGGGAACGGTCTGGCTTTCGTCGGTCTGCGACCCCTACCAACCGCTCGAAGCCAAATACCTCCTGACGCGGCATTGTCTGGAGGCGCTGGCCGAATCCGGATTTCCGGTCCAGGTCCAGTCGAAATCCGTCCTCCTTCTTCGCGACATCGAGATTCTGGCGCGGATTCGCGACCTCGAGACCGGGTTCACGATCGCGACCGACGACGAACGGACAGCCCGTCTCTTCGAACCTTTCGCTTCCACACCCATGGAGCGGGCGCGGGCGCTGGGCGCCCTCCGGTCGCGCGGCATCCGAACCTTCGCCTTCATCGGACCGCTCCTCCCCCTGAACCCCGGGAAGCTGGCCGCGCTCCTCAAGGGCGCGGTCGACCGGGTCCTCATCGACAGGATGAACTACATGGAAACGTTCCGGCCCTTCCTCGTCCGCCACGGCTTTTCGGACGTCCTGAGCGAGGACTATTTCAGGAGAACGGCGGCCGAATTGGCCTCCTTGTTCCGGTCGCAAGGGATCGAAGCGGAGATCTTGTTCTGACGGGGTTGACCCGTTCGCCGACGCTAAGCCCCGCCTTTCAAGGCGGGGACGAGAAGCGAGGCTCAGGGTTAACCCCGAACAAGCCCCGGCATTCATGCCGGGGAGTCGAGGGATTGACTCCGCCTGCCCGCTTGGATATGATTTCCTGAAGGGAGACTCCATGAAAAAAACGGCATTCTCGATTTTGGCTATTCTGGCCTGCGTCTCGTTCGGCTTCGGACAGGACGTCCAGATCAAGGACCAGGCGGCTTTCAGCTACGCCTATCTCGACTGCGTGGGATCTTTTCAGCAGATCCCCGCCAAGATCATGGAGTTCATGGGCGCCTTCTTCAAGCAGGGCCTGAGGCCGTCCGGCAGCCTTTTCGGCATTTACTTCAACGCGCCCGACCAGGTTCCCGAGGCCGAGCTCAAGTGGCTCATCGGCATGCCGATTCACGCCGGCGACGCGCCGGCCGAGCCCTTGAAAAAGGGCGAGTTCAACCATCCCAAGGTCGCCGTCTGCCTTCATATCGGCCCGTTCGACAAGGTCGGCGAGACTTACGTCAAGCTGATGGCCTTCATCGACCAGAACGGCTGGAAACCGGCCGGCCCCGTGCTGGAGAAATACCTCGACAATCCCCAGATGACCGCGCCCGAAAAACTCCGGACCGAGCTCGTCCTGCCGGTCGAAAAGAAATAGCGCTCGATCTGCGGCGCAAACGCGGGCCGACAGGCCGAGCGGAGGGGTACATAAAATGACCATCGCTACGATTGCGGCTTTAATCCTCGTCGCCGGCGGCGGGTTGCAATCCCAGGAACCGCTGGTTTCTTCCCTATCTAAAGATCCCTGGGTTATTCCCAAGATATCGCAACCGGTCACGCTCGACGGTCTGAGCGATGAAGCGGCCTGGAACGGCATCCGGCCCCTGCCGATGGTCGCTTTCATCCCCAACCCGGGAGCTCCGCCCTCGGAACAAACCGAGATCCTGATCGGCCACGACGAAAACTTCCTCTATGTGGCCGGCCGGCTCTATGACCGGGAGCCCGATAAGATCCAATCTCCCTCCAAGAAGCGCGATTATTTCGAGTCCAACACGGAATGGTTCGGGGTCATCCTGGACACCTTTAACGACAAGGAAAACGCCCTGGGCTTCATGACGACGCCCACCGGCCTGCGCTGGGACGGGATGGTGACCAACGACGCCGAGCAGCGGACCATCAACGACATGCCCATCAACGCGAGCTGGAACACGTTCTGGGACGTGGCCGTGGCGCAAAACGAGAGGGGCTGGTTCGCAGAGATTCGTATTCCCTTCTCCAGCCTTCGCTTCTAGGACCGGGACGGCCGCGTGGTCATGGGCTTGACCGCGTTCCGCTACATCCCGCGCAAGCCCGAAGGCATCATCTATCCGGCGATCGACCCGAAACTCGGGACGATGAGCATGTGGAAACCGTCCCAAGCCCACGAGATCGTCATGGAGGACGTTCGCGGCCGCCGGCCGCTTTACATCACCCCTTACGGACTCGGCGGCTACGGACAATCGTATGACCTCAACGACGATGAAACGGCCTATAGCTATAACGAAAAGCCCAAAGCCGAAGCGGGCCTGGACGTCAAATGCGGACTGACCAGCAATCTGACCCTCGACTTGACGCTCAACACGGATTTCGCCCAGGTCGAAGCGGACGACTACCAGGTCAACCTATCCCGTTTTTCGCTGTTCTTCCCCGAGAAGAGGCTGTTTTTCCTGGAGCGGGCCGGGATCTTCGATTTCAACTTCGGCGAATACAACCAGCTTTTTTACAGCCGCCGGATCGGGATCGCCGAGGAAGACCCGGTCCGCATCTACGGCGGCGCCCGTGTGGTCGGACGCCTCGGCTCCTGGGACCTGGGCATCCTGGACATGCAGACGGCTCCGCTTCGGAAAGAAGACATCTCCTCCGAGAATTTCGGCGTTGTCCGCCTCCGCCGGAGGGTATTCAACCTCTATTCCTATGTCGGGGGGATGATCACGACCAGGCTCGGCGCGGACGGCTCCTACAACGTCGTTTACGGCCTGGATGGAACATTCCGGTTGAGGGGCGACGACTATCTCCTCCTGAACTGGGCCCAGTCGTTCGAGAACGGAAACATCAACCGGATCGCGTCCCTCGACCCGGCCCGCTTCCGGGTCGGCTGGGAGCGGCGGACGCGCAGAGGGCTGGGCTTCAACCTGGGGTTGTCGCGGGCGGGCCGGGATTACGATCCCGGAATGGGTTTCGAGATGCGAGAGGATTTCACCCGGTTCGGTAACCGGATTCTCTACGGATGGATGCCGGGAGAGCGTTCCTTCCTCAGCCAGCATTACCTCTTCGCCGACGGCTACGTCTATGCTCGGAATGACGACCGATCGCTCGAATCGGCCGAGATCGGCCCCGGCTGGGGATTTTTAACCAAATCCGGCTGGAACGGAGAGTTCGCCCTCAAGGCCTATCGCGAAAGCGTCCGCGAGGAGCTGTCCTTTTTCGACAAGGTGTTCGTGCCGCCGGGAGACTACTCCTTCTGCGGGATCAACGGCTATTTCCAGACGCCGTTCGGCAGGCTCCTGAGCGCAATCGTGACGATCGATGCCGGCTCGTTCTATGACGGCAGTCGGGTGACGGTCGGGATCAAACCCATCTGGGGCATCTCCTCGGACCTTACCCTGAGCGGATATTATCAGTTCAACCGGGTCGATTTTCCCGGTCGGCGCCAGTCCCTGACGGCCCAGATCGGCCAGGTCCGGCTGCTGGCAACGCTGAGCACCAAATTCTCGGCCGCGGCCTTCGTCCAGTACGACGGCGCCGTGGACGAACTGACCGCGAACCTGAGGCTGCGCTACAACCCCCGGGAAGGGAACGACCTCTACCTCGTCGTCAACGACACCCTCAACACCTATCGGACCCGGGAGATTCCCCACCGGCCCCCCTACGGGAGCCGTGCCATAATGATCAAGTATTCATATACATTCGTCCTGTGAGGGCGATGGAAGTCGGATAATAAGGAGGAAGACGATGTCCAAAGCCATCGCGATCGCGGCGGCTTTACTCATGATCATATCATGCTCGCCCTCGAAACAGGATCCGCGACTCGTCCAAAGAATTCAAAACATCGAAAACGGTCTGGAGGAATTCAACCCGGGTCCGCCCGACCCCGCCAAGACGCCCCTAAAAATGAAAAGGGCCGAACGCATGGCCGTTCACAAAATTCCGGGAGTCAGTATCGCCGTCATCGACGGAAATAAAATCCAATGGGCTAAATCCTACGGCGTCCTCAGCGCGGCGAGCGGGGCTCCCGTCACGACGGAAAGCATCTTCCAGGCCGCCTCGACGACCAAGATGCTTGTCGCCGCCATCGTCCTCCATTTCGCAGGGAAAGGGCTGCTCGACCTGGACCGGGACATCAACACTTACCTAAAATCCTGGAAAGTTCCCGAGAACAAACTGACCAAGGAGAAGAAGGTCACCCTCCGCCTGATCATGACGCATCAATCGGGCCTGCCCATGACGAATTTCCCCTATGACGACGGCCCTCCTCCGTCGCTCGTTCAAGTCCTCAAGGGCGAACCGCCAGCCCGCAACAAGCCGGCCGTGGTCGAGTTTACGCCCGGGTCCAAATGGCAATACTCGAACATAGGATACGTAGTGATCCAGCTTCTCCTCGAGGATGTGACGGGCCGATCCCTGGCCGGCCTGATGCAGGACGTCATTTTCAAGCCCATCAAGATGAAATCCAGCACTCTGGTCTATCCCCTCGAAGCCGGGCTCCGGGCGAGAGAAGCCTTGCCGCACGACGTCGACGGCAAACCCGGCGAACCTGCCCTGCACGCAACGGCCCAAGCCCAAGGAGGTTTGATGACCACCCCTTCAGACCTGGCGCTCTTCACCATCGAATTGATGAAGGCCT
Source organism: Candidatus Aminicenantota bacterium (assembly GCA_022867325.1). GTDB lineage: Bacteria > Acidobacteriota > Aminicenantia > Aminicenantales > JAFGBC01 > JAFGBC01. The sequence continues at coordinate 17,372 of JALHUR010000339.1, forward strand.
ATCGGGGGGAGTCCGGCCTGATCCTGACTCAAGATATGGCCCGGACCATGTTACGGCCGGAGCTGGACCTTGACCCCGCGCTTCTCGGCATGCCGATCAGGGAAGGACTGGGCGTCATGCTCAGCGCGGAGGGAGCGCCCTTCTATTTCGGCCATCCGGGCGATAATTATCCGGGCGCGACGAGCTGGGTTATAGGATACCCCGAACTCGGGACCGGGATCGTGATCATGACGAACGGGGCGAAAGGGACCATCCTCGCCATGGAAATCATGCCCGCGTTCGTCAACGAATACGTGGCGGCGAAAGGCCGCTAGGATTCGACCCCAGCTCTCGGTCTAAAAAAGCCGGACCACTTCTTCTCTTTGTTTTCGCCCATCAGGCTCTGGATGTTGAGGAGCAGCACCGCATTTTGAGTCAGAATGGCCTACTGGATATTGGGCGCCAGCTTCTGGCCGAACTCCCCCTGGATAATGGTCGGATTCCGGTATGGATAAAATGCGGCTGAGCAAAAGACGATGGACTATCTGGAGTTCATCGCCCGGGTGACCTCCCATTTCCCCGACAAGGGCCAGCTGATGGTCCGTTATTACGGTCTCTACGCCAACGCCCTCAAGCTAACCTTTGTCGCAGATAATCCCCCGCTCGCCGGATCCGGCTCAGGCCAAACCCACGAGGGGCAGGAGGAGCCGCAGGCCGACCCAGAGGATTAATCCTGCTAAAATGTCGAAGATGGCACCCGCCCGGATCATTTTGGTGATGGGGACCATGCCGGAGCCGTAAACGATGGCGTTCGGGGGGGTCGAAATGGGCAGCATGAAGCCCCAACTCGCCCCGAGGGTGGCTCCGATCGCGGGAGGCACCGGATTGATACCGGACGCCAGGCTGAGGGAGATCACGACGGGGACGACCATGCTCGCCGAAGCCGTATTGGACGTCGCTTCGCTGACGAGGATTCCGATATAAACCGCAACCAGGGTCAGCCCCCAGAGTGACGTCGCCCCGAGGGCGTCGACGATCCCCTTTCCCACTGTTTCGGCCAGACCCGTTTGGAACATCATCTGGCCGAGCGATAGCCCCCCGCCGAAGAGGACCAAGGTCCCCCAGTCGATGCCGACGGCCTGTTTCCAGTTCAGAGTGAACTCGCGCTTTTTCCAGTCGACCGGCAGGACGAAGAGAAGGATCCCCGCGACAAGGGCCGCGGCCGCCTCCGGCATCCGCGCGGCGAAGGCCCGCGTCCAATGCCCTTCGATTCCGAAGACGATCGTCAGGAACCCCGGCGTTGTCCAGAGGACGACGGCCGTCAGAAAGGCGGCCAGAGCGTTTTTCTGGCCTCGAGTCCAGGGCCCGAGCTTCAACCGTTCGACGCGGATGTACTCCCGGCAGCCCTCGATCCGGACAATCTCGGGTTTGTGGAGACGATACATGAGAATGAAGAGGACGAAGTACATGACGGCCAAGATGGGCAGACAGAAGAGGAGCCATTTGAAGAAGGGGATTTTGATGCCCGCGAATTTCTCGATCATGGCCAGGCCGATGAGGTTGGGCGGAGTGCCGACCGGGGTCCCGATCCCCCCCGTCGACGAAGCGTATGAGGCCATGAGCATCATCCCCGTGGCAAAACGGAACTTCGCCGGGTCGACGGGCTTCCCCGTTTGGCTGGCGATGAGGCCGGCCAAGCAGCGAATGATCCCCAGGCCGATGGGGAACATCATGGCCGCCGTCGCCGTGTTGCTGATCCACATCGAAAGCCCGACGCAGATCAACCCGTAGGCCCAGAGGATGCGGCTCGTCCTGTCGCCGATCCAGCGGAGGGAGAGAATCCCGAAGGCGAACCTTCTATCGAGGCCGTGGACCGTCATGGCCGTGGCGATGAGGAAGCTGCCTAGGAAGAGGAAGATGACCGGGTTGGAAAACGGGGCGAGGATGTCATGGGCTGGGGCCACTCGGCCGACGATGCAGAGGACGGCGCCGCTCAAAGCCGTCACGGGGAGGGGAACGGGCTCGGTTACCCACCACACGACGACCCAGGCGAGGACCGCGGCGAGGAAATGGGCCGCGGGGGTCAGCCCGGGAGTGGGCACGAGGAAAAGGGTGAGGCCGGCAGCCGGCCCCAGGAAAAGGCCGACCGTGGCCCGGCCTCGTTCGAACCGGCTTTCGCCGTCAATCTCCACGATCTAACCTTTGCCCCTTTCATACCACACGTTGAAAAAAGAAGTCAACCCTTCGACTCCCCGGCATTCAGGCCGGCGAGTCGAGGGTTTGACTGCGGCCTTGGGGTCAGATAGAATCTAGGGGACAGAAAATGGAGATTTTTCCGGGGCCCTGCGTTTTAACGTCGACGAGGTCAAGATGAAGACTACCGGGGTCAAGCTCTTAGAGCTCAAGGAACGACGGAAGGCAGCGCTGCTCGGCGGGCGAGCGGAGCGGACCAAGAAAATCCATGATGCGGGACGGCTAACTGCCCGGGAGCGGGTCAACCTCCTCTTCGACCCGGGAACGTTCCAGGAACTCGGGGTCTTTGTGACCCATCGCTGCATCGATTTCGGGATGGACAAACAGAAGATCGTCGGGGACGGTGTCGTCGCCGGCCACGGGAAGGTCAACGGCCGTCTCACCTACGTTTTCGCCCAGGACTTCACCGTTTTCGGCGGCACGATGAGCGAGGCCAACGCCGCGAAGATCTGCCGCCTCATGGACCTCGCCCTGGAGAACGGGGCCCCGATCATCGGCCTCAACGACAGCGGCGGGGCGCGGATTCAGGAGGGTGTCGCGAGCCTCGGCGGATACGCGGACGTTTTTCTGCGGAACACGCTCGCCTCCGGAGTCATCCCGCAGATCTCGGCGATCATGGGCCCCTGTGCGGGAGGCGCCGTTTATTCGCCGGCCATCACGGACTTCATCCTCATGGTCGACCACACGAGTTACATGTTCGTGACCGGCCCCAACGTCATCAAAGCCGTGACCAACGAGGAAGTCACCTTCGAAGAGCTCGGCGGCGCGAGGATCCACAGCACCAAGAGCGGGGTCGCGCATTACCTGGCCAAGAACGACCAGGACTGCATCCTTCAGATCCGCAGGCTCCTCCAGTTTCTTCCTCAGAACAACCTCGACGACCCACCGCGCTTGGAGACCGGCGACGACGTCAACCGGACCGACGATACCCTCAACTCGATTGTGCCAGACAACCCAAAGGAAGCTTACGACATGATCGAGATCGTCAAGCGCGTCGTCGATAACGGCGATTTCCTAGAGATCCAGCCCCTCTATGCCCAGAACATCATCGTCGGTTTCGCCCGCCTCAACGGCCGCAGCGTGGGCATCGTCGGCAACCAGCCGAAGGTCCTGGCCGGGGTCCTCGACATCAAGTCTTCGAACAAGGGCGCCCGGTTTGTCCGTTTCTGCGACGCCTTCAACATCCCGCTCGTCACCTTCGAGGATGTGCCGGGATTTCTGCCCGGCACGGAACAGGAGTTCGGCGGGATCATCAAACACGGGGCCAAGCTTGTCTACGCCTACTGCGAGGCGACGGTGCCCAAGATCACCCTGATCATCCGCAAGGCCTACGGAGGCGCCTACATCGTCATGTCGTCGAAACACATCCGCGCCGATTATAACGTGGCCTGGCCCACGGCGGAGCTCGCCGTCATGGGCGCCGAGGGCGCCGTGAGCGTCCTCAACCGCAAGGAGATCGAGAAAGGGAGGGACCCTGAAGCCCTCCGCCGGAAGCTGATCGAGGAATACAACGAGAAATTCGCCAATCCGTACATCGCAGCGGAACTGGGATACGTGGACGACGTCATCGAGCCCAGGGAGACGCGGCCTAAGATCATCGCCGCCCTGGAGAGCCTGGAGAACAAACGGCAGAGCCTGCCGCAAAAAAAGCACGGGAATCTGCCGCTGTAGTCAGGACGGGATCAAGACAAGAGGACGACGGGTGTTCAAGAAGATCCTCGTGGCCAACCGGGGCGAGATTGCCATTCGGGTCCTCAGGGCCTGCCGGGAGATGGGGATCACGTCGGCCGCCGTTTACTCGGACGCCGACCGCCTCGCCCTCCATGTCCATTACGCCACGGGAGCCTGCAACGGATGAATCTCTGCCGCGGCCCGGAGACCCGAAAGAATGCCTGGCGGCGGGCGGCCCGCCTGGAGGGGCTGCGGCCGGCTCGCGGTTGGCGGGCCCCGGTCCGGATTGACGAGGGCAAGTCCTATGCCAACGTCGCCGGCCGCCGGTACGACCTCGAAGTCTTTGACGAACGGCTCATGCCAACCCGTCAGGCCGACCTGCAGGCAAGCCAAGACGCCTCGACCATCGTCCGGTCCCCGATGCCCGGGCTCATTGTCGATGTGCGGGTCCATGTCGGAGACCGCGTGCGCGCGGGGTCAGCCGTCGTGGTGATGGAGGCGATGAAGATGCTGAACGAGCTCATCTGCGAGGTCGACGGCATCGTCAGGGCGGTCAACGTCAAACCCCGGGACAGTGTCGAATCTCAGGCCCCCCTCATCGAGGTCACGAGGGCAGAATGACCGGACGACGCCGCATCGCCGCGGGCCATAAGGCGTGGTCCGAAGGGTTCTACGCGCGAGAGGTCCGGCAAAGCCAGCAGCGCCGGGCGTCGTTCGCAACCTCGTCCCGCATCCCCGTCAAACCCCTTTATACGCCGGCCGACGCGGACGAGGATCGCTACCTCGAAAACCTTGGTTTCCCCGGGGATTTTCCATACACCCGGGGCGTCTATCCGACGATGTACCGCGGCCGTCCCTGGACGATCCGCCAGTACGCGGGATTCGGGACGGCCCGGCAGACCAACGAGCGGTTTCATTTCCTCCTCAAAAAAGGACAGAAGGGGCTTTCGGTGGCCTTCGACCTCCCCACCCAGCTGGGCTACGATTCGGACGACCCGATGGCCGAAAGCGAGGTCGGCCGCGTCGGCGTCGCCGTTGATTCCCTCGAGGACATGCGGGTCCTCTTCGACGGGATTCCGCTCGAAACGATCAGCACGTCGATGACGATCAACGCCACCGCCTCGATCCTTCTCGCGCTCTATGTGGCCCTGTCCGACGAGCGAGGCCTCGACCGGAGAAAACTCAGCGGAACGATCCAGAACGACATTCTGAAGGAATACATCGCCCGCGGCACCTACATCTTCCCCCCAGAGCCCTCGATGCGCCTCGTCCAAGACTCGCTCCTCTGGTGCGCCGAAAACGTCCCGAACTGGAATCCCATCAGCATCAGCGGGTATCACATCCGCGAAGCGGGGTCAACGGCCGTGCAGGAGGTCGCCTTCACCCTGGCCGATGCGCTCGCTTACGTGGCTGCCGGCGTCGGCGCCGGGCTCGACGTGGACGTCTTCGCGCCGCGGCTTTCGTTTTTCTTCTGCGCGCACAACGACCTCCTCGAAGAGGTGGCGAAGTTCCGGGCCGCCCGGCGGATGTGGGCGCGGATCATGCGGGACCGGTTCGCCGCGAAGCGGGCCGAGAGCCTGCGTCTCCGCTTCCACACGCAGACGGCGGGCAGCACCCTCACCGCCCGCCAGCCCGAAAACAACGTCGTCCGGGTGACCCTGCAGGCGCTGGCCGCGATCCTCGGAGGAACGCAATCGCTGCACACGAACAGCCTGGACGAAGCCCTGGCCCTCCCCAGCGACAACGCCGCCCGGATCGCCGTCCGGACTCAGCAGATCCTACTCGAAGAATCGGGGGTCGCCGCGACTATCGACCCCTTGGGAGGGAGCTACGCGGTTGAAGCCCTCACCAACGAGATTGAACGTCGCGCCTCGGACCTCATCGAACGAGTCGAGGCCATGGGCGGAATGGTCAAAGCGATCGAGCTGGGGTTTCCGCAGCGGGAGATCGAAGCGGCGAGCTACGAGTACCAGACCTCCATCGAACGCGGAGACCGAAAGGTCGTCGGCGTCAACGCGGACGTAGACGACGGCGAGACCGCAGTGGAGGCCTTCACGATGGACCCCGAGATCGGGAAAAACCGGGTCGCCGCTCTCAAACGGCGAAAGGCCGCGCGGGACGGGTCGGCGGTCAGCAACGTCCTGGCCGAGCTCGACCGGGCGGCCGCCGGGAACGGCCCCCTTTTTCCGTCGATTCTCGAGGCCGTGAAGGCGTCCGCGACGCTCGGCGAGATCTGCGGGATTCTGGCCAAACGCTTCGGGCGTCACCGGGAAAAGCCGTCCATCGGGTGAAAGATGATCAAGAAGGTCGACCACATCGCCGTCGCCGTTGAGAGCCTCGACGAGGCGGTCGAACTCTTCGAACGAACCCTCGGACTCAGGGTGACGCATCGCGAGAGCGCTGCCGGATTCGACGTCGAAACGGCGACCTTCGACCTGGGGGACGTCGCACTCGAGCTCGTCGAGGGGACGAGTGAGGCGTCGGAGGTCCGCAAATTCATCAAGGCCCGGGGCCCGGGCCTACATCACATCGCCTTCGCCGTCGACGATATCGAGCGGTCTCTCGCGAGTCTCAAGGCCAAGGGCGTCCGCCTCATCGACGAAACGCCGCGGCCGGGACAAGCGGGGTCGCGCGTCGCTTTCATCCACCCCGAATCCACCCACAAGGTGCTAATTGAGCTCGTCGAGCTGGAGCGCAAAGCGTAGCCCGGTTTCGCAAACTTCGAGAAAGAGGCTCGTGCGGATATCGACGCCCCGGGCGTCGGCCTCTTTCGTGGCCATTTTCCCGTTCTTGACTCGATCCACGTCCGGGATGATCCCCTTTTTTTGATGGGGAGAGTCGTTTCCGCGCATAAAGGGAGCGGTTGACCTTTGTCACGGAGAGGCGTCCGCCGCCTGAGATCGCCTATCTTGAGTTGCTGATGACCGCTGATCCCAAGGCTGAATATTTTTCGTGATTCCCTCTCAGATCGGGGGGAGGTCCGGTTGTTGTGGACGAACGTGAATTTCCTGGCCGGGCCCCGTTCTTTTCTACCGCCATTGGAAGTCGCGCGTCGTCCGCGCAACAAGCGAGCGGATGAGAGATCCGTAGGCCCGCTCGGGATCATGGGCGTCGAAGAAGATCCCCCCGTCGCGCCATACGCTCACCTGGGCTACGGTCTTGCGGTCGCGGGCCGAGTCGGTCCATATTGTTGTACCGTCCCGTGTGTCGAGGAGGCGCGCCGTCAGCACGGCGTCCAGCGCGGCCGAAACGCTCAGCGTCGAGATGATCGAGATCAAGTCCACCCGGGGACGGATGTTGGACACGTCCAGCGTCCCGAAAATCACTGCGTCTACGTTGAACCGTCGGCGCAGGGCCTCCAGGGCGTCGGGGGAAAGCCGGTTAGCCCCGATGTCCTGCAGGACCTCATCCTCGCGACCCAGTTCCTTGATCCGGGCCCCTGGCTGGGACTTGACAAGCACCTCGAGGAAAATCCGGGTGGCATATTCGGCGATGTTGCCTTTGGCCTCGGAGCGAAACTGGATGATTCCGATCGTGCCCAAGCGATCAAGATTGAAGCGGGGCGGATACGCATGGTGACAGCCGGCGGCCGCCGCGATCAGCGTGACAAAGACAAGGACGATGATGGCTCGTTTCATGGGCAACTCCTTCCGTTGGATTCATTATAGTCAAATCCTCGACTCCCCGGCCTGAAGGCCGGGGCTTGTATAGGATTAACCCTGAGCCTCGCTTCTCATCCCCGCCTTGAAAGGCGGGGCTTTGCGTCGGCGAATGGGTTAACTTGATCGTCATCGCGACCCACGGCCACACCGGATTCCATCATCTGGTGGTTGGCTCCGTGGCCGAGAAAGTCGTCCGTCTGGCGCACTGCCCGGTCTTGGCCGTCCGCGAACCGCGCCAAAAATAGTCCGGTGTCCCGAGCACCACCATGGTTGTGCTATAATCGGGCCGGTCCATGCGGAACATCCTCCTCGTCCTCGTCTATATCATCTTGTTGATTCTCGCCGTCCCGGTGCTTCTCGTCAGCGTGCTCTTCGGGCTGAGGGACGTGTTCATCGCTTACGGGCGCTGGATGATGCGGGTCGGGCGGCGCATCCTCGGCATCAAGGTCGAGGTCAGGGGACTCGACCGCCTCGACCCCACGACTCCCTGCATTTTCATGTCCAACCACCTGAGCTTCCTGGACGGACCTCTGTTGATGACCATCCTTGACAGGCCGGCGCGGGTGATCGTGAAGCGCTTCGTCTTCCGGATCCCCATCCGGGGTTTGGGCATGCGGTTTTCCGGATACGTGCCCTTGGACAAAGAAGGCCACGGAGCGGGCAAGACGAGCATCGCCCGGGCGGCGCATCTGATCAGGGAAAAACGATACTCGTTCCTCATCTATCCCGAGGGGACTCGGAGCTGGGACGGAAATATCCAGCCGTTCCGGAGAGGCGGCTTCTTCCTGGCCCTTGCCTGCGAGGCGCCCATCGTACCCGTGACGATCCGGGGGACGCTCGAACTGATGCCGCGCGGGAAATGGCTCATCCGGAAAGGACCCGTCCAAATCGCTTTTCATGAGCCCATCCCCGTGACGGATTATACTCAAGAAACCCTGGCCGAGCTCATGGAGAAAGTCAAAGACCAGGTTTCTTCGGCCTTGTAAAAAAGTCGTCTTTTCTACTTCTTCTCTTTGTTTTCGCCCACCAGGCTCTGCATGTTGAGGAGCGGAACGACGTTCTGGGGCAGGATCCCCCACTGGATATTGGGCGCCAGCTTCTGGACGAACTCCCACTGGATGATGGTCGGATTCTTGCTCAGAGCCGCCTGCCGGATATCGATGCTCCGGGCGTCGGCCTCGGCGGCCACGATCTTCTGCTCCTTGCGGATCTTTTCCTGTTCCAGCTTGTTCTTCTCGGTCGTGATGTTCTCCAGGGCGATCTGCTTCTCCTCGAGCGTCTTGGCGTACTCGGGCGTGAAGGTGATATTGCGCAGGACCAGTTCGTCGAGGATGAGCCCGTTTTTATCGAATTTGGGCGAGATTTCGTCGTAGAGGACTTGCTGGGCCTCGTAGCTCTTCTTGGTGTAGAGGTCATAGGCGGCGAATTTGGTCGGGACGCGGCGGCCCGAGCCGCGGATCTCGGTCTTGACGACTTTCTCGACATACTCCTGCTCGGTGCCCAGGTTCTGGAGGATCCAGGCGGCCTTGCCGGGTTGAATCATGAACCGGGCCGTGATGCCGACCTTGATCTGCTGGCCGTCCGAAGTCAGAGCCGAGATGATGATATCCGGATAATCGGCCCGGCTCGTCCCCGGATCGTCCGCGGCCTCGTAGGTCTTCTTGATGGTGGGATAACGCACGATCGTGTCGACGAAGGGGACGATCGTGTGCAGGC
>JALHUR010000340.1 GCA_022867325.1 Candidatus Aminicenantota bacterium
CGGAATTTCCACTCGGCCCTAAAAAGGAGCGGATCATACAATATCTCGCCGAAAACTACAGCCGCTTCATCTACCTCGGCCAGGTACGCCACCTCCCGGAGCCGGAATTCTGGGAGAGAACGCTCATTCCGGTCGCTCCGGGAACCTACCAGAACGGCGCCTACTGGGGAACCGCCTCCGGCTGGATCGCTTTCGCCCTGACGGAACGCTGGCCTGACCTTGCCGCTCGGCTCGTCCGAGCCCTTATCACGGATTATAAGCGGTAGGGCGCCTACGAATGCGTCAACGTCAACTACGAGAAGCTCAAGGACTATGTCGTCAGCGTCGTCAATCCCCGCGGCGCGCTGCGGCGGTTGGCGGCCGAGGACCGGACGGATTAGGGCCGAACCGCCCCGGCCGGAGCGCTGGGCTTTCGGAGCAAAGCGCCGCCACGTAGGGTTTTATCAAGCATATGGAGCTTGAGGATGTCGAATCCCCCTTGGGAGAATTCCTGCCGTAATTCCTCTTCTGACGTGAAGGCATGAACGAATTCTATGTATCCCCAAAGCATATCGCCTCTTTCGTACCCTAGGTTTCCAAGCGTCAAGACCGCCGCGGCCTTCCTCAGGATTTCGGCCTTGGCGTCGGGCCGGAAGCTAGGATCCCAATGAAATTGACACAGGAAATACCCCCCCGGCTTGAGGGCCCGCCGGATCCGGTCCAACATCCCTAAGCGGCGCTTTCGCGTCGGAACGCAGGAATACATGGCGGCGGACAGCATGATCACATCGAAGGAATCCGCGGGAAAATCGATCCGGCTGATCTCGCCGACTACACCGGTCAAACCGACGCCGTGCCTCCGGGCGTTGTCCTCGGCCCGGCGGACCAGGGTGGGGACGAAATCGACGCCCGTCACCTTGAATCCCATCTTGGCGAGAGGGATAGCCTCCCGGCCGCCCCCGACGCCGAGCACGAGGAGATCCCCCTGTTTAATCGGGAGGCTGTCCACCAACGCTTTTTCGTTATCCAGCAAACCCGGATCGACAAGCGTTTCCGCCGCCCAGCTGTCCACGCTCCGGGGCTCGGAATAGCTCTGCCGGCCGAACTCGATGAGGTCGTCGGGCCTCATGACCATAAGGGCCAGGGACCGGATGAATTGTCCGATCCGGACGAGTGTTTGGGCAATGAAAACCCGGGGACGATAGCTCATGAGAATTGATCCTTTTTCCCGCCTCGCACGGCCTCTTGCAGGGCCCGGAACCGGGCCTGGGCGACCTCGCAAAAATAGTCGACCGGCTTATCCAGTTCCCCCGTCTCGAGATGAGCATGGGCCGGGCACCACAAACAGAGATTGATGATCGAGCAACCCCCGCATTTTTGCAGAAAATCCGCCTTGCCCGATTGCAGGGCCAGGACGTGTGGGGAGAAATCCTTCCAAGCCTGCCGGAGGGACAGGGACCCTTGCCGCAGGTCGTACAGGCAATCCGGGTGGCGCAGAGACAGGCAGAGGGAGAACCGGCTGTCCCAGGTGACCGCGAACGAGGCTTGGCCCGCTCCGCAATAAAGCAAATGGCGGCAGCCGGAGGCGCCGCGTCCGGGAAGGATCAGGGAATCGCAGTTCCTTTCCAGGGCTCCGAACCGCTCGGGGTCGGACCGCTCCAGGGCGACGATTTCTTGGGCAGTGAGCCTTTCGCCCTTGATGTCCTCGTTCCGGGCCCTATCCCCATCGACCCGCAAGTGGATCAGAGGGTCGAAACGAAAGACCTGGGAGGTCCGCGCCCGGCAATAATCCGCGATCGCGGGGAGTTCTAAGAGGTTCGATCGGACCGCCATAGTTTTGAAGCGGACTTTAATCCCGGCTTTGAGGAGACGGTCCAGCCCTTTCCGGAAAGCCGCGAACGAGCCGGGAGTCCGAGTTACGCGCTCGAAACTTTCCTTGGTTACGCCGTAGACTGAGACTTCCATGTGCCGCGGTGGGTATGCTCTGAACAGCTCGGCTTCTTCTTCCCCGACGAGCGCGGCGTTGGTGAAGACCGAGACCAGAAGCCCTTTCTTCCGCAACCCAAGGTAGATCTCAGCGAAGTCCCGGCGCAGCAGCGGCTCCCCTCCGGTCAGCAAGCACCACAAAGCACCCATCGAAATCGCCTGATCCGCGATGTCCATGATGAACCCGAACTCCATCTCTTGGGCTTTGGCCGCCGAGTCGCCCGCCGGTAAATTGATACAACAATGGCGGCAGTTGTTGTTGCAGCGGGCCGTCAGCTCCAGGTCGAAGGACAGGGGAAGACGCGTAACCTTGGCCTTGTCCCAGAGCGGGAAACCGGGCAGGGATCGCGACGTGATCCGGGGCCGTCTCATGGTTTAAAGATGGGACGGGCGATTTTCAACAGAGGTCGAAGCCAGGGTCGATGCCTCAGCCTGGCCAACCTGGCGATCACGACGCGCTCGGGTCCGAGGCCGAGCGAAACGTTACGTTCGTTCCTTTCGACTCGACTCACCCGCCCCAGAATATAGGTCCGGGGTATCGGCTCGTCCGCGGAAGGCGAATTATCCCCCTGGATGACAACGGAGGTCTCGGACAGGGCCGTCACGCGATGAATGACGAGTTTCCGCGTTTCAGGATGGATGACGGCCGCGACATCGCCGAGGGTTAGCGCATTTGATGGAACGGGAGAAATGGTGAGGATGTCGCCGTCCCGGATGAAAGGAGACATGCTGAATCCTCTGGCCAGAAAGCGGAACGGGCGGTCTTTTTTGAGGACGGCTTGCGCAAGATCGGCCAGGGCTTGGGCTGAAAACGCGATCTCCTCAGTCTCAGCCCGAGTGAAAGCGGGATCAATCCTTCTGGACCTCAACCAACATCCCCCGCTCAAGGAGTTCCCGGGCTAGTCCCAGTACGTCCTCTTCGATCTCCCCGGGAGGGGCGTTATATTCCGCCGCCAGCTCGACGGCGATGGTCTGAAGGTCCCTTTTTCCGTCCAGCCTCTTCCAGATGGCCTTCCCGGACTCGTTCAGGGTGTAAAGCTCGTCTTCGAGGTTTCCCATCCCCGAGACCAAGGGCACGAGGATGATCTCCCCCTCGATCTCTCTAGACACGACGTTTTCGGAGATGGAATAATACCCGTTATGTTTAGGTTGGAGAAAGTCTTTTTTCGTCGGCATGGTCATGACCGGCTCAGCCCCGTCTCTATTCATCTGGCATCAAAAAAGCCTATTCCCCACGGAAGAAAGAGCCGGAGTATCTCCAGGGATGTTAACTGTTTCCTCCGCCAAGGGATCGACAAGCTTGACAGGATTTATCCCTTGTCGCTTGACAACCGTGGCCAAGGGTATCTGCTTGCTCTCCTCCTGTTCCTATGAGAGCAGCGTTATACCTACAGTGCTCAAGGACGCTTTCCTCGGCTTTTCCTCTATAGAGGATGACCAGTTCAGGTCTCGCCCAAATTTTCCTTGTCATAATAGCCTCCTAGCCAATAGTAATATGACTGAGCCGCTTCATCTTGTCAAGGACTTTTGGGCTCAGGCACGGACCGGATAAATTGACGCAATCTCATTTCGCCGTCCTTAACCCCCCAAGGCTCCTCTCCTTTTTTGAGCAACCCCAAATATTCGGCCTGGATCCGGGCCAGATCACACCAGTATTCGACCGGAGTATCCAAGGTTCCATGTTCCACCCAGGACTTGGCCGGGCATTGCTCGCACAGCCAGCTTAGGAAGCATTCGGCGCAGCGTTCCAGGTATAGGAGATTCCGCGGCTCTCTCCGTCGAAGGCTCGGGAAAAAACCGGACATGGCGTCTCGCAGAGATCCCGCTTTTAGGTCATAGACGGCTTCCGGATGCCGCAGAAGAAGGCAGGGCTGAAGGATGCCGTAGGCATCCAGGGCGGCCATGCCCTGACCCGCCCCGCACCTGAAGATTCCCGTTCCTCTTTCTTCCTGCCTACGCTGACACTGCCTTTTCATTTCGCGAACATAGGCGAGGCTTTCGGCGGTAAGGATCTTCAACGCTTTCTCGGGAGAGGGGCGGAGCTCTCGGATCGAGCTATTCTTGAGTTCCGAGTCCCTTCGCGAGCGGAGGTTAAAAAATGCGACCGCCTGGGGGGGATGATCCTTGCCGAGTATCGAGATCGCCCAGGACTTGAAACCAGGAAATTCACTCTCATTGGCCGGATGGATGATCGTTTTCACGACGAAAGGGACCTTATTCTCAAGAAGCAAACCGACTCCCCGTCGGGCGGCGTCATAGGAACCTGGGATCCGGGTCACGACTTCATAGGAGGCCCGGCTCATCCCGTAAAGGGATACCTCGACTTTCTCCAAAGGTGGAATCCGGGCTAGGAGCCCGGCCAGATCCGGCGTCAGAAGCGTCGCGTTAGTGAAAAGACGCGCCTGGAGGCCGAGTCGCCTGGCGAAAACATAGACGTCGGCGAAATCCTCCCTCAAGAGCGGTTCACCGCCCGTGAATCGAACGGTCAGGCAGCCCAACTCCGCGGCTTGACGCAAGACCGTCTTGATCGAGTCTGTGGACAGCTCTCTGGCCCGGACGTCGGCGTCACCAGCGGGCCGGTTGATGCTGCAATGGACGCAATCGTTATTACAGCGCTCGGTCAATTCGACGTCGAGCCAATGGAGTAGCGGCTGCTTTTCTTTCCAGATGGAGTGGCGGCCCGAAGCGACTCTTCGGACGTGCGACTTCAGTTTCGTGCTCAAATCTTATAATTCTTCTTTCAACCGATCGACGAGCCGTCCGCTCCGATCAAAACGCAGGTCGTAGCAGGGAACCTCCTCCGCGATCCTTTCCAGGAGGGTCAGGACCTTCTCCCACCAGTCGGCCGTGGCCAGGGGCTTGATGAGGCAGGCCGCCAGCCGGCGGACGACCTCGGCTTTGTCGCGCAGCCGGGCGATCCGGATCTCGTCGGACTTCTCCAGAAAAAAGAGGCCGGCCAGCGGCGCCGAGAGGTGCGAAACCTCGCGAAGCTCTCCCGGATGCCAGGTTCCATAGATGCTGTAGCCGTCCGGCCATCTCCGAAGCGCGATCCGGTCGTCGCAGAGAAGCACGCCTTGCCCCGCATACATCTTGCCCACCGACGATTTCCCTGCTTCCGAATGGCCGACAAACAGCAGGCCTTTCCCTTCATGAGACACGCCGCAGGCGTGCAGAAGGCAGCCTTGTCGATCGGCCAAGATCCTGGCTAAAAGGATTTGGTCCGTAGGCAGCAAGGACAAGGAGCTCAGGGACCCCCAACGGAAAACTCGATCGCTCATGTGATAGATCTTTGCATGAGTGTGATCGTTGTTTATGACGGCGATCTTCCCGGCTCGCGCGAGATTCCCCCTCTCGGCCCCCTCGAAATAAATCCAGCTTCCGCCCTTCTTAAAGATGGTCCAGGCGCCGGCTTGATAGACCTTGGTCCCGAGGTCCACGTTCTCGAACGCAGGAAAATGGAAATGGTGGCGGAAGCGGATGATATCCTTGCCGGGAGTCTCGACTTCGAATGACCGCACATAGGGAAGGAAGGTCTTGTCTTCGATGGGTATGTCCGAATCGACTTGGATGGTTATATCGGCAATATCATAATATCGCCGATGGGTTTTGATCCAGTCCTTCTTGATCCGTCGTTTTTCTTCGGTCAGGCGGCATAAATATTCGATCTTGGCCGGAAAGCGCCGGGGTTCAAGATAAGCATAGGACGGACACCAACCGCAGTCCGTTCTGAGGCCGCAGAGTCCGCAATTTACCCGGAATTCCTCGCCGCCCCGGATCTTTCCGGCAAGCGCGGGGATAAATTCCTCCCAGGCCTCCCTGAAACTCCCCCGTCTGAGGTCAAAACGGAGGGCGGAATCCTTGACGATCCCGCAAAATGTCATCCGCCCATAGGGATCGATGTGGAAATCGTGTTTGGCCCGGATGCAGTCGCTGAAGAAGTCGTCAGCGCGAGTCTCGTACGCGCAGAGGCCGTCCGCCGCCGGTTCCTCGTCAATCAGGAAATCGGGCCGCTCGATCTCGAACGCCTCCCGCGGGGTCAGCCTTTGAGCCTCGATCTCCCGGTTCTTGACGGGGTCTCCCTCCGCGGACAGGTAGAGCCAGGTCGCGCCGACCCGCCAACGCGGACTCAGGGACAGCGCCAGCCGCTTCATGTCCTCGAATTGATGGAAGTTGGCCCTCATCGGAACGATCTGGGGCATAAATTCAGCCCCCGCTTCCTTTAAATAGGCGATCCCGCGCAGGACGGCCTCGAACGAGCCGGGCCGGCGCGTCACGGCATCATGAACGCGGGCATCCGCTCCGTAAAGGGCAACGAGGCTGACGCCCCTTTTTTTCAGCAGCCGGGCAATCAGGGGCGTTATCAGAGTGCCGTTCGTGTTAAGGAGGAAAGAGGCGGATTTCGCGGTTATAAGCTGGAAAATTTCGGGGAAATCCGGCCTGAGCATGGGCTCTCCGCCTGAAATGATCCACTTCCGGCAACCCATTCCTTTCGCCTCGGCCGCGATCCGTCCGATCTCGTCCAAGGAGAGCTCGTCTTTTATCTCCTGGGAATCCGGCTCGATCCTCAACCAGCAATGGAGGCAGTCGTTATTGCAGCGGTAGGTCAGATCCAGATAGCCTTCCAGGGGTATTCGAGGAAAGGCTTCGACGGTTTTCCGCCTGGAATATTGATTCATTGTTTCGCCAATTCTGGGATAATAGTATTATCCTGACTTTAGAATTCATTATAACGGAGGGGAAGAATTTGTCAATAAAGCGGGAAGTTCGGCGGGCCTTTTCAAACTATCACATTCTACAACAGTTGAGCGATCGCATCGGGAGCTCCTCCCGACCCGTTTTTTCCAATATAAATGAAGATTCCGCATCGTCGCGATCCTTCAAGGGGGATCGCCTCTATTGCTTTTTAAAAATTTTTATAATAACAATAGTTCGGGAAAGCGAGGATGACGACGGAGGGACTTTGAATATAAAGCGGCCGCAGGAAATACCGGTTTATCGCTTTGATGAGCATAACGAGGCCTATTTCTTCTGGCAGAAAGCCCGGATCGAGGGGATCCTTAAGTGCCCGCTGGATTTGTTCCATGTCGACGCTCACGCGGACATGGCAAGGCCCTCCGAGTTCCGGACGCCCCTTCATCCCTCCGATTCGGACGTGGCCGATCCGATCGAGTATTTCAGGACGTTTTCAAGGGATGAGTTGTCGATCGGCAATTTCATCTACCCGGGAGTCTTAAGCGGTTTGGTGAAAAACGTCCATTTCATCTATCCGGAATGGAGACAGTTCAAGCCGAAACGGGCGGTCATCCAAATCGCGAGCGTCTTTGGAGAGGGGAAACTCATCAAGTATCCGGCCTGGCTGGCGCGGGAGACCCATCAAGGGTCCGTGGACAAGGCCTTGCCGGATTTGAAGACGTTTTCTTACCTCGCTCACCCGGTCGGCCGGATGCCGCGAAAGAGAAAGGTCATCCTGGATATCGACCTGGATTATTTCGCTTGCCGCGATTCCGTTCAGAATAACTGGAAATACCGGCTTGAAATCACCAGGGAACAGTACTTGAATAAAGACGCTTTTTTATCGGATGGGACGATCCCCTTCTCCCAGCTGGAGTTTTCCTTCCAGCAAGACGATCAGCGATACAGCGTCGTCATCTCTTTCCGTAAAACAAAGGACCAAGTTCATCTGCCCGATAAGAACGAGATTGAGCGCGATGTCGATACCCTGGTCAACACGATGGTTGAGCGCGGGATCAAGCCGGCCCTTATCACGTTCTGCCGCTCCCGGATCAGCGGCTTCTGCCCGGCGGAATACGGGGGTCCGATCGAAGCCGTCTTGTTGAAAAAACTGGCTGACGCCTATCCCATCAGGCTGGTCGAGGAGTCCTCGTCTCCAAGCGCCCCATCCCCGGCCGGGAATCGGCGCTAGAGGACGCGCCGTTCCCGACTCGTCATTCTTTGGCGGCTTCGTACATGGCGGAGATGTTCGCGGGCGGGACATTGGGGAGGATATTGTGGACCTGGGTGAAGACGAACCCGCCGCCCGCGCCCAAGATCTCGATCCGCTCCCGGACGTGGCGGCGGACCTCGCCCGGCGTCCCGTTGGGAAGAACGTCCCGGGTGTCGCAGCCGCCGCCCCAGAAGACGAGGTCCTTCCCGAATTCCCGCTTAAGCCGTTCAGGCTCCATGCCCCGGGCGCTCGTCTGGACCGGGTTGAGGATCTCGACGCCGATCTCGATCAAGTCGGGGATGATGTCGGCGATGGCGCCGCAGGAATGGAGAAAAAGATGGAGGCCGTTCCTGCGCCGGACCCTCTCGTAGATGAGCTTGTGGCGCGGCTTGAAAACCTCGCGGTAGAGCGCGGGCGAGATGACGGTCGACAGCTGCGTCCCCAGGTCGTCGCCCATCTGGACGACCTGGACATAGCCCTCGACGGCGTCCAGGATTTTTTCGAGGTTGACGATATGCATTTCGACGAGCCTGTCGAGGAGGGCCTCGATCTTGGGCCGTTGGTCGATGAGGTCGATCAGAAAACGGTCCATCCCGCACAAGTATTCGCCCCACTCGAGCAGGTTCCCGCCGAACCCGACCATGACCGCGTAGTCGGTCGTCTCGTAAAGCGTCTTGGCCCGGCTCCGGACCTCGGCCAGGTGATCGGCCGTCAAGGGCTTGTGGAAGGGCGCGGTCGGCAGCGCCGACCAAGTCACTTTCTCCATGAGCTCGGAGAGCCGGCCGAGGACCGCGCGGTCGCTCCCGTCCCAGTCGGCGAGCGGGAAATATTTCTGGCTGAGATAAAAGGCGTCCTTGGGCATGGCGCCGATCACGGTGCCGTCTTTATGCTTGGCAAGCCAGCCGTCTTCGTGAGGCGTGAAATCGACGTAACGGGGAATCTTGACCGAAACATAACCCGGGAGCGTGAACGGCTTCCAGTCGTCCGGGTCGGTCAGGAACGCCCGTCCCAGGTCAACGACGTCGGCGCCCGCGAATTCGAGGATCTCGGGCTCGGGCTGGGCGAGCTGCTGAACGACGTCGTAGACATGGGTCGCGCCGGAGGTCATCCCGAGATGGGCCTTGAGCCGGCTGTAGGCCAGGGCCGTGATCCCGGTCGATCGCATGGCCCCGAGGTCGACCGGCATCCGGTCCGGCTCCTTGTGGGCGAGAGCGGCCAGAACCCTTTCCCTGCGCGTCATGACCCCTCCTTCATTTTATAGAGGCCGAACCCGGACAGGGTCGGACTCGTCCGCGATCCTTCGATGACCAGGCGGACCGACCTCGCCGTCACGGCCGGGAAACGAAGGAGGCGTTTGGTGCCGATCGTCGTGCCCCGAGCGAACTCGCGCCAGCCGCCCTCGGTCCGGGCCTCGAACCGAAAGGATTCGACCCGCTGGCCCGTCATGATGTGCTCCTGGAGGAGCGCGACGTCGAAGGTCGCGGGCGCGTCCCATTCGAACTCGAGGGAAGCCGTTTCGGCGCCGTCCTCGGTCATCCAATAGGTCTCGGGGCGGCCGTCGAGGATCGCTCCGC
The DNA here is from genome assembly GCA_022867325.1 of Candidatus Aminicenantota bacterium. Classification (GTDB taxonomy): domain Bacteria; phylum Acidobacteriota; class Aminicenantia; order Aminicenantales; family JAFGBC01; genus JAFGBC01. The sequence continues at coordinate 9,484 of JALHUR010000340.1, forward strand.
CCGGATGACCGCTTCTATCCCCCGAAGCCTTGACCGAAGCTCCCGCCGCCAGGTTCGTCCGGAACGTCCCGTCCAGAATCGCCCGCATCCCCCGCAGGCTCGCGATATCGTTCTCGTGGATGAGGCCGCGCCGGTCGGGCGGGACGTTGAGAAGGAGGACGCCGTTCCTCCCGACCGAGCTGAAATAGATGTCGACGAGCGTCTCCGGCGTCTTGACCTTGGCGTCCTCGGCCGCGTGGTAGAACCAGCCGGGCCGGATCGAAACGTCGGTCTCGGCCGGATACCAGAGGAGGGCGGCGGCAGACATGAGCTTCTCCCGGCTCCCGAGGTCCGGGCCCGTGAAGTCCCGGGGAAGGAAGGCGGCGTCCACCGGATACGGTCCCGGCCGAATTTTTGCCGGATCGATGACGGGCACGGACACCGGAACGACGCTCCACTCCGTCTCCCGGCCGTATCCCGACTCGGTGCCGACCCAGCGCAGGTCCGGGGCCATCCCGAAAATGACGGCTTTCGGCTGAAGCTCGCGGATAACGGCGTAGTAGGACTGCCAGTCGTAGACCTGGCGCTTGCCGTTGGGGCCTTCGCCGCAGGCGCCGTCGAACCAGACCTCGGTGATCTCGCCGTAGCCGGTCAGAAGCTCGCGGAGCTGGCGGCGGAAGAACTCGTTGTAGCGGGGCGAGTCGCCGTAGCTCGGTTCGTGCCGGTCCCAGGGCGAAAGGTAGACGCCGAACTTGATTCCGAATTCGCGGCAGGCCGCGGCAACCTCGCCGACGACATCGCCCTTCCCGTCGCGCCAGGGGCTCGCCTTGACGCTGTGCGAGGTCTGCGCGGTCGGCCATAGACAAAATCCGTCGTGATGCTTGGCCGTGATGATGAGCTGGCGCATCCCGGCCTCTTTCAGAACCCGGACCCACTGCCTGGCGTCGAAGGCGGTCGGGTTGAAGAGCGCGGGGTTCTCGGTCCCCTCGCCCCACTCCCGATCCGTGAAGGTATCCATGCCGAAGTGGGCGAAGGCGATGAACTCGAGCTCCTGCCAGACTAACTGCCTCTCCGCGGGAACGACGTTGGCCGCCTTGCGGACGATCGCGTCCGGCGATTCGCCGGGCTCGACGACAGCGCAATTCCGGCCCTCCTGGGCCAGGACCGCTATGGCTCCGAATACGGCGAAGAAGACGATGATCAGTATCAGGCAGGTATTACATTTGAGCATGTATTGATTCTATTGAGCATGTATTGATTCTATCAAATATCCGGCTGAAGTTTCATCACGGATTTCGGGGCCGTGGACCGGATCATCGATCACCTCGGCTTGACGTTTGTGGCAGACAAGCCGCCGTCCTCCCCTGTCTTCGAGCAGGCCGCGTTCCTGGCGGCCGAGGAGAGAGAGGGAAGATTCTAAGCTTTCGTTCGTCATCCACGCTTTGGTCGGAATCGTCCACTTGACATATCTATCGTCATTTGTCATGATATTTGACGACCATGGCGACAGTACGAGATTCCTCAGCGGCCTGGGTCCCCCGTCTGCTTGACCTGCCCGGCCTCCTCGAGAAGAGATCTCACTTCCTATTCGGACCGCGGCAGACCGGCAAGACCTCGCTCGTCCACCATTCTCTCAAAGAGGCGAAGGTCTATGATCTCCTGGACACCTCGGTTTTCCTAGTCCTCAGCCGGAATCCCGGCCGAATCTCGGAAGAACTGGGACCCAGGGATTCGATCGTGGTGATCGACGAGATCCAGCGTCTGCCGATCCTTTTAAACGAGGTGCATCGCTTGATCGAATCGCGGGGCGTGCGGTTCCTGCTGACGGGATCGAGCGCCCGGAAGCTCCGGCGCGGCGGTATCAATCTGCTCGGCGGGCGAGCCCGGATAAAAAACCTTCACCCGCTAACTTGGAAAGAGCTGGGAGACCAATTCGACCTGGGCCGGGCGATGGAGAGAGGCCTGCTCCCATCGATCTACTTTTCGGACGATCCCCGAGCCGATCTCCTGGCTTATGCCGGGACGTACCTGCAACAGGAGATCATTGCGGAAGGCACGGCCCGCAACGTGCCCGCGTTCAGCCGGTTCCTGAAAGTCGCCGCGCACTGCAACGCGACCATCGTGAACTTCACCAACGTGGCCAACGACGCCCAAGTGGCCCGGACGACCGTCTATGAATATTTCGAAATCCTGAAAGATACGCTCGTTTTGCACGAGCTTCCTGCCTGGAGGAAGACGAAAAAAAGGAAGCCGTTCGCTTCGTCGAAATACTATTTCTTCGACGTGGGCGTTGCAGGATCCCTCCAGGGAAGAGCGTTCGGGCCGGGGACACCCGAATTCGGCGAGGCCTTCGAAACTTTTCTCATGCATGAGCTTTCCAGCCATGCGGATTATGTGTCCGGGGAAGCGCTCGGCTACTGGCGTTCGAAATCCGGTTTCGAGGTGGATTTCATTCTGGGGGATCATACGGCCGTGGAAGTTAAAGACAAGGAGAATGTGTCGCCCCAGGATTTGAGGTCTCTTCGGGCGTTGGCCGAAGAGAAGATGCTCAAGCGTTATCTCTGCGTCTCCCTGGAGCGCCGCCCCCGGACCGTGGAAGGCATCACCGTCCTCCCGTTCAAGACATTTCTGGAAGCCCTCTGGGCCGGGGAATACCGATAGGAAATTAGCGGAGAAGCCGGAGTCTCGGGCGGCTATGTTTCCTCGATTAGAGCGACCTCGCGCCAGTTGCCCGAGACCTTCTCGACCCGGACCGTCTTGATCTCGAACGGTTTGAAGGCGAACCGCATCTCGGCCTTGGGCGACGGGAGGTCGATCTCGGCCGCCGTCTCGATCCCACAGGCTTCCTGGAAGCGGAGGATGAGAGCATCATCTTCCCAGGATTTCTTGCAGGCTAGAAGCCGGATGTTCGCGGGCCGGACGGCCAGGAACTCCTCGGTCCCGGCCGACCCCTCCCCGAAGGGAAGATGGGAATAGGCGACGGGCGGGGCGGCCAAATGGTCGGCCAGACCGGGCATCATCCGTCGAACGCCCTCGGGATCGCCCGCCGTGACCAGGAGCCTGACATCGTGGGTGCCGAGATCGGCGAACTTCGGGGACGGCGCGTCGCCGAGCTTGAAGCCTCGCTCATGGCAGTAAGCCGCGCTCCTCAGGACCGAGAGCCGTAGCTCGCCCTTGACGAAGTCCAGCCCGTGGAGGCCGCTCGAGGCCACCCCGAACGCGGCGGGCCGTCCGGCGACCCGCCCCTGCAGGAAACACCAGCGGCCGTGGACATGCTCCTCGCCGTCGGCGGGCCGCGCGATCGCCCCGGCCGGAACCTCGCAGAGGAGATCGCCGGACGCGAATACGGTCGGAATGCGGAGCTTGAGGCGCTTCCGCTCCTCGTTCCATAAAATGCGGAGGCGGACCTCGAGAACGGGCCGGCCTTGGTAGGCGAAAACGTCCATGGTCACCCTGCTCTGCTTGTGGGCCAGCACGGATTGGACGATTGTCCGGACCGGCCCTTTGGCCGTGGTTTTGGGAACGCCCTTGAGCCTGAATCGGCCCGCGACATCCCGGTAGCTCCCGCGCCCGGTTCCCCAGGAATCGGCCCCATCCTCGATAACGAGGGGCTCGCACAGCGGGCCGGCCAGGCACTCGTCGCCGGCAGCGGTCTTGAGCGAACCGACCAGCCCGCGCCCCCTGTCGTACTTGAACCTAAGGCCGGGCTTGGCGCTTCCCCCTTGTTTGGGTCCCGAAACGGCCAGCAGATAGTAGCGCGAAACGCCGGCCCCGGGAAGGTCGTCGAGGAAGCTGATCTTGCGGCGCCAGCCGTTGAAGGGAAGAAGCGATTCCGGCTGCTCTTCCTGACAGGGGATTTCGGAACCGTCCATCCGCATCAACTTGAGGTGCCATTCGCCCGACCAAAACGGACGGTAATCGACCATGCTCTCGACCTCGACCGGAACCCGGGTCAAGGCCGTGTTGGTGTTCAGGACCGTGACCGGAAGGCTCGGGCTCTCCTTGTCGCCGCGGTTGAGGGCGGCGGCCGCGGCCAGCCGGACGCGGCGGGCGGCTTCGGCGGCGCGGCCGTAGATGTCCAGGGCGTCCTGCTCGGCCGGTTCCGTGCAGCTCCCGGTGATGACGTCGTGGAAGTCGTTGAAGAGATGGTCGCGCCAGGCGGCCCTCAGCTCGGCCTCGGGAAAGTCCTCTTTCTTGCGCCACCAAGCCCAAGCCGCGAGCGCCTCGGCCTGGACGAGACGGCCCAAGCTCCGGACGGCGCGGCGCTTGACCCGGCTCAGCGATGTATAGCATCCCGTGAAGACGCGCTGGAGGTCGCCGACGACCACGGGCGCCGCCGCCGCGGAGTCCTTGATCGCGGCGTAGAGCTTGTCGGGCGTGCTGTGGACGACGCGGACCCGCTGCTCTTTGGCGATGAAAGCGTCGATGATTTTAAGGTCCTCCCGGGTCGCCCCGCCGCCGTGGTCGCCCAATCCCCAAAAAACGGGGACGTCGCGGCCGAGGCACAGGGCGAGATCGACCCCCTCTTCGAGCCGGCGCCGGATGTTGTCGCGCGCGGTATGGTAGAGTCCGACGTCGATCCGGTAGGCCAAGATCTCGGTCCCGTCCACGCCCTGCCAGCGGTAGAGGTCGGCGGGAAGAGTGAGCTCGTCAGCTTGTGGCCGCATATGAATGTACATCTCGTAGCCGGCCCGGCGCAGGAGCTGGGGCAGGCCGCCGCTGTGGCCGAAGGAGTCGAAGTTGTAGGCGACGCGGGGCCGGGACCGGAATCGCTCCTTGAAGTAGCGCCGGCCCTCGGCGATCTGGCGGACAAGGGATTCCGTCCCCGGCAGGTTGAGGTCGGGCTGGAGGAACCAGCCGCCGCTCACGACCCAGCGTCCCCGGGCCGCCAAGTCCTGGATTTTCCGGAAGAGAGGCGGATCGAGCTTCTCGACCCACTGGTAGAGGACAGCCTCGTTGTGGTTGAAGATGAGCCCCTGGTGCTCGCCGAGGAGGCGGACCGCGGTCCGGAAGGTGGCCAGGGCTTCCGAAGCGCCCTCCTCCCAACGCCACTGCCAGACCGGATCGAGGTGGGCGTTGCAGATGAGATGGACCGTCGGCTTGTTCACCAAATCCCGTCTTTTGAAAACGGGGACATTTCTATTTTTTTCGCTCATTCTAAAGACCGCCTCACGGGAAACCTACGAGAAAAAAAGTAAATATCCCCGCGGCAAGCCGCGGGGCATTAGGAGCGCAGCTTCAAGGCCAGCTGCGCAGGCCCTTGCTCTAGTTCGCGATGATGCTTGATATACTTGTCCACCACGTCTCGAGTCATCCGGTCTCCGACC
>JALHUR010000341.1 GCA_022867325.1 Candidatus Aminicenantota bacterium
GGGTAACGGCTCGTGCTTCCGACGCGAGCGCCCAGCTTAAACTCGGCCGCGGGGAGTCGATGCCGAGCGGATCACGGCGGTGTTCGCAGCGCAGATCGGCTGGGGCGATCGGGGCCCCGGGACGGTCCGCGGCCGCCGGGACGCGCCGGCCGGCCGGGTCGCAGGAGACGGCTCCGCCCGCCGCGAGCACGACCGCCATGAGCAGGACTAGACGCCCGGAGGGTTTGTTCGTCATTTGAATTTCGTCTGGTCGTCGAGGAGTCTGCCGATCGTCCGGCCGCAGCGCTCCCGCAGCTCGGCCAGTACGCGGGCATGACCGGGATCCTCGGCCAGGTTCCTTTTCTCGTCCGGATCGTTCGCCAGGTCGAAGAGCTCGACGTACTCCGGGTGGGCGGGATACTGGATGTATTTCCACCGTTCCGTCCGCACGCACTCGCTCCTCGGGATGTCCGGATTGTCCCAGAGCTCCTCGCAAAAGATCTCGGTCCGCCAGGGCGGCGTGCGGCGGCCGAGGAGCGGTCTCAAGCTGCGGCCCTGGACCCGCGGCGGGACGGGCAGCCCGGCCAGATCCATGAAGGTCGGGCCGAGGTCGATGTTCAGGACCAGGTCCCGTTTGACCAGCCCGCGGCTTTCGCGAGGCGCCCGTGGATTGAACACGACGAGCGGGACCCTGATCGACGGCTCGTACATCAGCCACTTGTCGGCATAGCCGCGCTCCCCGAGGAAATACCCGTTGTCCGAGGTATAGACGACGACGGTGTTCCCGTCCAGGCCGAGGCGGGAGAGCTCATCGCGGATCCGCCCGAGGACCATATCGATCCCGCTGATCATCCTGTAATAGCCTTTGACCATCGTCTGGTATTTATCCGGCGTGTCGAACCGCCAGCCCCAACGGGTCCGGCTCATGGTGTTCTTGAGGAAAGAGGGCTGGGCGTCGTAATACTCCGGCGCGGCCATTTCGGGGACGGGGATGACGACGTCCTTGTACAATCCGTCCACGGCCGGCGGCCAGAAATACTGTTTGGGGTTGTCGTCGTCGGCGTGGGGCGCCCAGGGGCACCAGAGCAGGCAGAAGGGCCGCCCCGGCTCGACGCCGCGGAGGAATTCGACGACCTCCTCGCCTTCGACCTCCGTCATGTGGCGCTCGACCCCGTCGATCGTCTGGACGTAGGGGAGGCTGTCGAAGCGGGCGAAGTCGAACATTTCGGTCTCGACGTCCTTGGCTACGGCGACGCCGAACTTGCCCACGAACCCCGTCCGATACCCCGCCTCGCGGAGACGGACCGGGAAGCTGATGTCCGTGAAGGCCCGGGCCAGGGGGGGCTTGGTGAACGTGTAAGTGTGCGTCCGTTCATACGTTCCGGTCAGGATGCTGGCCCGGCTGGCGGCGCAGATCGGCGTCGTCACGAAGGCCTGCTCGAAGCGGATCCCTTCGCCGGCCAGCCGGTCAATGTTCGGGGTACGGATGATCGGGTTGCCGGCGCAGCCGAGAGCGTCGAACCTCTGATCGTCGGTCAGGACGAAGAGGAAATTCGGGCGGGCCGTCGTTCCCGTTCCGGCGGCATAGCCGCGGCCGAGGGTCAGGGCCCCCAGACCGGCGGCGGAGGTGCCGAGGAACTCCCGGCGGGTAAGCTGGGACATGATCGACCTCCGTGAGCCGCTCATGTTCAGGGCCAGGAGGAGAGCTCGGCCGGAAGGTCGGGCCAGGCCCCTTTCCGAGAACAGACGTATCCGGCGATCCGGTTGGCCCGGTCGCCGATCTCCTCCCAACTCCTTTTCTTCAAGAGGCCGGCGACCAGGGCCGCCGTAAAGGCGTCTCCCGCTCCGACGGTGTCCTCGGTCTCGACGCGAAACCCGGGATGGCTGAGATCGACGCCGCGCCCGAAAAGTCGGCTTCCCGACGGGCCTTTCGTCAGGGCGATCACGGTGAGAGGATAGGCTCCGAGGAGGGCGGCGAGGACACGCGTTTCCGGACCCGGAAGGCTCAGCATCCCCGCGACCGCCGCGAGCTCGTCGTCATTCAGCTTCAGGACGGTCGCGCGTTCGAGCAGGCCGTGGACGGTTTCCCGGCTGAAGTAGGATTGTCTCAGGTTGAGATCGAGGACCCGCAGGCAGTCCGGCCGGGTCGCGTCCAGAAAGGAGCCGATCGCGGCCCGGCTGACCGGCGACCGCTGGGCCAGCGTGCCGAAACAGACGGCGTCGGCGCGCGCCGCGATGTCCCCGAGGCCGGCCGTCCAGGGGATGACGTCCCAGGCCGCCCCTTCTTGGATGGTGTAATGCGGAATTCCGCCGGCGTTCAGGGCGACCGTGACCGGTCCCGTCGGCGCGGACCTCACGGTCGCGATGCCGCTTGGGTCGAGCCCCCGGAGTCCGAGTTCGGCGAGGATCTCGCGTCCGGAGCGATCGTCACCGATGGCGCTGACGATCACGCTCGCGGCCCCCAATGCTCGGGCGTGGAAGGCGAAGTTCGCCGGGGCACCGCCCAACTGCCGGCCGTCCGGGAGGATGTCCCAAAGGATCTCGCCGATTCCGACAACAAAAGGGGGAGCTCCGATATCGCCTCCAACCGGCCGGTCGATCATTGACGAAGAGGGCCTGTCCGTACTCATCGGTCGAGTTCTTGACCTAACCGCATTGCCGATCCCGCCGGCCTTTCGACCGGCAAGTTCCCGGATGGAATTCCTCGGGATTATATTCTAAAATTGAATCTTAATTAAGGCAAGAAATGAATTAGAATGGAGGAACTGTGAATGCCCGCACCCTGGCCTTATCCTGCCTGGCCGTTCTTTTCGTCGGGGGAATATCCGGCCGCCCACTGTCCGCCCCGCACGGCGCGGGAAGCGAAAAGCAGGCCCAGCTCCAGAACGAGGCCATCTCCTTTCAGACGAACGGACCGGACTCCCTTCGCCTTACGAACAAGCTGACCGGCAAGTCTTACGACATCATCGCCGCCCCCTTCGAGTTCCTGATGGGGATCGGGGGGCGGACGATCTCCGCCACCGCGCGCGATTTCGGGCCTGCCTCGGTCGGGAAGCCTTCGCCGGACACCCTGCTCGTCCGGTACAAGGGAAAGGGGGATCTCGCGGGCCTGGCCGTCGAAGCGGAATACCGTCTTTCGCCCCGCAGCTGGTATGTCCGTAAACGTCTCAGCATCCTCAACGGGCGCTCCGCTCCCGTCCTCGTCTGCGACGCCACGGTCGACGCCTTTCGGATCGAGAACGTCCCCCTGCCCGAAAAGGCGGAGAATCCGGTCTTCTTGGACGGGCAGCTCTTCTGGGGCCTGGAGTGGCCGATCGCCGAAGCGGCCGTGCGCGACGGGCGCCTCGCGCTGGGCCATTTCCCCGCGGCTGAGGTGCCCCCCGGCGGGACCTGGACGAGCAAGACCAGCGGCTTCGGCGTTTCCACGGCGGGGCGGGCCGAGGAGGCCTTCGGCCGGTATATCCAAGAGATCCGGGCGAACCGTGTGGATTTCGCCACGTTCTATTTCGACTGGCTCTGCCACGACAACTCCGGACCACGGGAGTCCGAAGTGCTGGCCAACTTCGCGGCCATGCGGCGGCTCAAAGAGCTCTACAGCCTGCAGTTCGACATCTACAA
>JALHUR010000342.1 GCA_022867325.1 Candidatus Aminicenantota bacterium
AGCGGCGGCGATGACGGCCGTCATCTTGATGAAGAACTGGATCATGTCGATGACCAGCACCCCCCACAGCCCGGTCACGGCCGCGAACACGACGTTGAGCAGGCCGACCAGGAGGAGCGTCTGCCAGCGGTCGAGGCCGAACAGGATGGCGGCGATCTTGCAGGCGGCCAGGTTGACGGTGGCCATGATGATGCAGTTGAACAGGAAACCGAGGTAGACCGACCGGAAACCGCGGACGACGCCGGCCGCCTTTCCCGAGTAGCGGAGCTCGTAGAACTCGAGGTCGGTCAGGACTTCGGAGCGGCGCCACATCCTGGCGTAGAAGAAGACGGTCGCGACGCCGGTCAGGGTGAACGCCCACCAGACCCAGTTCCCGGCGACGCCGTTGCGGCGGACGATGTCGGTCACCAGGTTGGGCGTGTCGCTGCTGAAGGTCGTGGCGACCATGGACAGGCCGGCCAGCCACCAGGGGACGGCCCGGCCCGAGGCGAAGAACTCCGAGGTGTTCTTGCCCGACCGCTTGCCGAAGAACAGGGCGGGGACGAAACAGATGAGCAGGCTGGCGAAGACGATGACCCAATCGATGGTATGGAGATGCATGGTTAGTATCCTTTCCCGGGAAGGAATCGGAGGCGCATGAGAAAACTATTATAGATAAGAAGACCGGTCGAGGGAAGATGCGGAATCATATTAAAGATACAGGCCTGATTTGGCAAGTTTTCCTCCCCCCAATTATCGGTTGACAGAGCGCCGTCAGTGAAGGAATAATCTGGCTATACTCGAAGAGATAAGAGAGGTGCGCGCATGACCCTATCAGTGCGGAAAAGACTCCTGGGACCGGTCGTGGTAACGGTCCTCATTCTCGTTTCAGCCTTCCTCTTCGCCTCGGCGGAGAAGACGGGCGCCCTGGTCAAGGCCTGGCCCGAGGAGTTCGACGGCTGCACATCCATCCAGGTCGGCCGGTTGGCGACCGTGGACGGCTCCGTCATCACCTGCCACACCTGCGACGGGAATTACCGTCAATGGGTGAACATCGTCCCGCACCAAACCTGGCCGGCCAACGCCAAGACCGAGATTTACTCGGGCAAGATGCACACCGAGACTTCGACCGACCTGCGCGGGATGGTCAAGAGTGGGGATATCCCCCAGGTCCCCGAGACCTTCCGGTTCCTCAACACGGCCTATCCCTGCCTCAACGAGCACGGCCTGGTCATCGGCGAGACGACGATCGGCGGCCGCAACGAGCTCTACAACCCCGAGGGCATGTTCCAGATCGAGGAGGTCGAGCGGATCGTCCTCGAGCGCTGCAAGACGGCCCGCGAAGCCATCAAGCTGGCCGGCGAGATCGTCAAGCAGTACGGCTACGGCGACTACGGGGAGTGCATCACGATCGCCGACGGCAAGGAGGTCTGGCATTTCGAGATCTTCGGGGCCGGCCCGCTCGAGAAGGGCGCGGTCTGGGCGGCCGTCCGCATCCCCGACGACCATATCGGGATCTCGGCCAACATTCCCCGCATCGCCGAGCTCGACCTCAAAAATCCGGACCGCTATCTGGCTTCGGACAACGTCTTCCAGGTCGCCCAGGACATGGGCTGGTGGGATCCCAAGAGCGGCAAGCCCTTCAAGTTCTGGGAAGCCTACAACGGCCGCAGGCCCTATTCCCAGCGGGAGTATTTTGTCTTCAACACTCTGGCCCCGTCCCTGAAGCTCGATTCCAACGCGCCGGAGCTTCCCTTCTCGGTCAAGCCGGACAAAAAGGTCTCGGTCCGGGACATCCTGCGCATCTACCGGGATCCCTACGCCGGGACCGACCTGGACATGACCAAGAATCTCCTCGTCCCGAAACGCCAGCCCCGCCAGAGGCCGGATGCTCCGGCGACGACTCCGCCGGCCGAGCCGGAGATGGTCAAGAGCCCGATCGCCAGCGCCTGGATGCCCCGCGACATGATGATGCTCGTCAACACCCTCAAACCCGGCACGATTCCAATGGCCCGGACCATCCCGATCTCCGCCTGCTCCTACGCAACTGTCATCCAGGTTCGGGGCTGGCTGCCGCCGGCCGTGGGCGCGATCTGCTGGTTCGCCTTCGACAACCCGGCCATGAGCGCCCGCATCCCCATCTTTGCCGGCGCGACTGAGCTCCCGCCCAGCTTCGAAAACTGCGCCCAGCACCGCTTCCGGATGGACTCGGCGGCCTGGGCTTTCCGCCGGGCGAACCGGCTGGCGACGCTGAAGTGGGGCGATACCCAGAAGGAGGTCGAGGCGGTCATCGCCGAGTTCGAGGATAAGGCTTTCTCCGACCTCCCGCTTCTGGAGAAAAAAGTTCAGGAGATCCTGTCCAGCAAGACGCCGGACAAGGAGCCCTTCACGGTCGAGAAATACCTGACCAAGTACACGAACGACATGGCCCGCTCGGCCATCCAGCGCTATCTCGAGCTGGGCGACAAGTTCTGGATGCTGATAGCGCGCAGCCTCTGACCTTCGCCGGGCGCCCCGGTCTTAAAGCCGTCGGCAAAATATTCCTCTGAATAAGATCATTTCTTACTGGGCGGCAACAGCATTTCCCGCTTGAAAAAAAATGCCCAGGGCGTGACTCGAACCCGCATGGCCTTACGGCCGCGACATTTTAAGTGTCGTGCGTATGCCTATTCCGCCACCTGGGCCTTTTTTCTTCCGGATCACACAGCCGCCATCATCTCATTCTCACGGCTTGATTATAAGACATGGAAGTCGCGAAGACAATTGAAGTTATGAGCGGGTTGGCTTTTTAGGGAAGATCTTGACCGATAGAGGTTTTGATCGATTATTGATTTTACAATGAATCGAGCCACATTATGAATTCAATTTGATAATCATGATTAAAAATAAACGAAATACGGGTATATTTAGAAGGGCGCAAGTGTATCATGTCCGAAAACGAAATTCGAAATATTAAAGATTACTGGGAGAGACTCGCCCGGCGCGATCCCCTTTGGGCCATCCTGTCCGATCCCGCCAAGAAAGGCGGAAAATGGGGATTGGCCGAGTTTTTCGAGACGGGGCGGCGCGAGATCTCCATCCTCCTCTACCGGCTGGACAGCCTCAATATACCTTTCAGCAAGGGGCGGGCGCTC
>JALHUR010000032.1 GCA_022867325.1 Candidatus Aminicenantota bacterium
ATCGCGAGCCCTTCGAGTGCGGCAGCCTGCCCCTCCAAGAGGGGATCCCTCCTTTCCATATCTCGTACTACGGCACGGCCCTGCTCTTCCTCCTTTTCGACATCGAGATCGTCTTCTTCTTTCCCTGAGCCCTGATCGTCCGTTCCATGACCGGGATCGCGCTCATGGCCATGGCCGCTTTTCTTCTGCCGCTCGGCGCCGGCTTCGCCTTTGCCTGGAAAAAGGGCGGCCTGGACTGGAGCGAACGCTGACGCCATGAGCAGGAACGCCTCGGCCTTCAACAGCGTCCTCGGCTGGGCCCGCAAGTTCTCCCTCTTCCATTATCCTTTCGTCACGGCCTGCTGCGGTATGGAGTATATGTCGGCGGCCTGCGCCCACTTCGACCTCGACCGGTTCGGCGCCGGCTGGACCCGCTTCTCGCCCCGCCAGGCCGACCTGCTGATCGTGGTCGGCACGGTCACCGAAAAACTGACGCCCGTTCTCCAGACCGTCTACCGACAGATGGTGGATCCCAAATGGGTGATCGCCTTCGGCGCTTGTGCCGTGAGCGGGGGCATCTACGACAACTACGCCGTCCTGCAGGGAATCGACACCGTCATCCCCGTCGACGTCTATATCCCGGGAGGTCCGCCCCGGCCCGAGACCGTCCTGGACGGTCTCATCAAGCTCCAGGAAAAAATCCAAAAACAGGACCAGGATTGGCGATGGAGAAAACGGCGATCCTGAGCGGACTGGCCGGCGCCCTCGGGGACGGCCTTCTGGCCGCGAACGAATCTCCGGGCCTGCCCGTCATCGCGATCAAACCCGAGGCCCTCCTCCCGCTCGTCCGGACCCTGAGGGAACAACCTTATGGCCTCGGAATTCTCCTCGACCTGACCTGCTTGGACGACCCGGGATCGCCCCAACGCTTCACCATCGTTTACCATTTCGCATCGTTCGTTTCGCCGGCCCGTCTCCGGGTTAAGATTCCGCTCGAGGGATCCCAACCCGTCGTCGATTCTTTGACGGCGCTCTGGCCCAACGCCGGATGGCTGGAGCGGGAGGTCTATGACCTGTTCGGAGTCCGTTTCCGGGGACATCCCGACCTGAGGCGACTCCTTCTCTATGAAGGCTTCGAAGGCCATCCCCTCCGCAAGGATTACCCGCTGCGCAAGCATCAGCCCCGCCTCCCGGAGGCCGTCAAACCATGACGACGCGGCTCCAAAGCGAGGCCCGCCGGGAGAGCCTTCTCCTCAACATGGGGCCCTTCCATCCGGCCATGCACGGGACGATCCGGATCATGCTCGAGATCGAGGGCGAACGGGTCCGGAACGCCGAGGTTGAAATCGGTTTTCTTCATCGCGGGTTCGAGAAGACCTGCGAGAACAAGACCTGGTTCAACCTGCTGCCTTACACGGACCGCCTTAATTACGTCTCGCCGCTCCTCAACAACCTCGGTTACGCATTGGCCGTCGAGAAGCTGTTCGGCGTCGAAGCGCCGGCCCGGGCCCGGCTCATCCGCGTCCTGCTGGGCGAGCTGTCCCGGATCGCGGACCACCTGACCTGCGTCGCCGCCATGGCCATGGAATGCGGCGCCTTCACGGTCTTCCTCTATAATATCAAGGCCCGCGAGTTCATCTGGGACGTCATCGAAGCCACAACGGGCGCCCGGATGACGACGTCCTACATCCGGATCGGAGGCGTCCGGGCCGACCTCCATCCCGGTTGGCGGGAGGCGACGGCCAGAGCGGTGGCCGAGACGCGGAAGGTCCTTAAGGACGTCCGCGGCCTGCTCGATGCGAACCCGATCTTTCTCAAGCGAACCAGGGACATCGCCGTCATCAGCCCCGAACGCGCCCTGGCCTACGGGTGGACCGGTCCCTGCCTGCGCTCGACCGGGATCGCCTACGACGTCCGCAGGGCTCATCCTTATCTCGACTACGACGACTTCGAGTTCGAGATACCGACCGGCGAGCGCGGAGACAACTTCGACCGCTATCTTGTTCGGATGCGGGAAATGGAGCAGAGTCTCCGTATCATCGAACAGGCCGCCTCCAAGCTCGGCGCATCGCCGCCCGCGGTCATGGCCGCAAGCGTCGAGCCCGCCGCCGCCATCGAAGCATCCCGCTCCCGCCGGGAACGTCGCCCCATCCGGCTTTCGCCCAATCTCGAGGGATCGGAGAAGGCCGTGTCCGAAGACATCCTCGCCGCCGGGCCCTGGGCCGCGCCTCCCAAAGAGGACGTTTACTCGTCGATAGAAGGCCTGATAAGGCACTTTCAATTTTTCATGAAAGACCACGGGATCCGCCCGCCCCGGGGAGAGGTCTACGGAGCGGTCGAGGGCGGGAACGGAGAGGTCGGGTTCTATCTCGTCTCGGACGGGAGCGACACACCCGCCCGGGTTCATCTCCGCGCCCCCTGCTTTCATATCGTGGCCGCCCTGGAAGAATTGATCGTGGGCCTCTACTTGGCCGATATCATTCCGACCTTCGGGTCGTTGAACATGATCGGAGGGGAGCTCGACCGATGACCGGGACCTGGGACGAGGCGATCGCGAAGCGGATCGAGGAAACGGCCTCCCGCTACCCGCGGAAGGAGTCCGCCCTCCTGCCCGCCCTCCGGATCGTCCAGGAAGCATTCGGATGTGTCTCGGCCGAGAACGAAATCCGGGTCGGCGAAATCCTGGGAGTTCCGGCCGTCAGAGTCCGTGAAGCCGTGACTTTTTATTCCCTGTTTTCTCGAACACCCCTCGGGCGGCACCGGATCCAAGTCTGCCGCAACCTGAGCTGCACGCTTCTAGGCGGCGTCCGGGTCCTCGACCATCTCCGCCGCCGCCTGAACCTCGAGCCGGGCCGGACGTCGCCCGACGGCCTGTTCAGCCTGGAAACGGTCGAATGCCTGGGCCGCTGCGACGAATCGCCCTGCTTGATGATCGACGATCGCCATCATGGTTTCCTGACCGAGGACAAGATCGACCAAATCCTCGCTTCGCTGGAGTAAGGATTGATCATGGCCGATCCGATCTTGACGGCCGGGTTCGAGAACGAGGGTCTCCATCGCCTCGACGCCTATCTCGCCCGCGGAGGATATCAGGCCGCCGCCAAAGCCCTCAGGACGATGACGCCCCGGCAGGTCATCGATGAAGTCCAAAAGGCCTGCCTGCGGGGCAGGGGAGGGGCGGGTTTTCCGGCCGGGCTCAAGTGGAACTTCGTCAGGCCCGTCCCCGGCCGACCGAATTATCTCTGCGTCAACGCCGACGAGGGCGAGCCGGGAACGTTCAAGGACGGGTGGCTCCTCCGCCGCAACCCCCATCTCCTGCTCGAGGGGATGATCATCGCGTCCTTCGCGGCGGGGATCGAAACGGCTTTTGTCTATATTCGTGGAGAGTACCCGGACGCCGCCCGGCGGCTTGAGGACGCCGTGGCCGAAGCCCGGGCCGGCGGCTATCTCGGACCGGATATCCTCGGGACCGGGCGCGGCCTCGATGTCCTCGTCCACCGGGGCGCCGGCGCTTATATCTGCGGCGAGGAAACGGCGCTTCTCGAATCCCTCGAAGGGAAACGGGGACTTCCCCGCCTCAAGCCGCCCTTCCCGGCCGCGGTCGGGCTGTTCGGATCGCCGACCGTCATCAACAACGTCGAGACGCTCGCCAACATCTCGGCCCTCATCGGCCTCGGCGCCGAGGCCTTGCTGAAACGGGGACTTCCCGGGGACGGCGGGACGCGGCTCTTTTCCGTGAGCGGAAACGTCCGGCGGCCCGGCCTTTACGAATGTCCGCTGGGGACATCCCTGCGCGAACTCATCTACGATCGGGCGGGCGGAATGGCCGAGGGCCGGCGCCTGAAGGCCGTCATCCCGGGCGGTCTGTCGGCGCCGATCCTCAAAGCCGACGAAATCGATGTCGCCCTGGACTTCGATTCGCTGGCGGCCGCCCGCTCCATGCTCGGGTCGGCCGCCGTCATCGTCATCGACGATACCGCTTCCATGCTCGCGGTCCTGGCGTCCATCGTCCGCTTCTACGCCCACGAATCCTGCGGCCAGTGCACGCCCTGCCGGATCGGAACCTCGTGGCTGAAGCGGATCGTGGAGCGGATGGCCGCGGGCGGCGGGACGGCGGAGGATCCGGACGAGATCCTGCGGATCGCCCGCGGCATGCAGGGAAAGACGCTCTGTCCGATGGGCGACGCGGCCGCCTTGCCGGTCCTCGCCCTCGCGACCAAGTTCCGCGCGGAGCTGTCGGTCCCCGCGGCCGGCCCGCCGAGCGGGCGGGCATCGCCCTCCCCCATTTCTGTTTCCACCCGGCCTTCCCGCCCGAAGGAAGCTGCCGGATGTGCGTCGTTGAAATCGACGGGTGTCCCAAACTCGAGCTGGCCTGCGCGACGGCCGTCAAGGACGGGATGGACGTCCGGACCGGGACGGACCGTGGTTGTGAAGCCCGCCGGGTCGTCCTGGAATTCCTGCTCGCCGAGCACCCCCTCGACTGCCCGGTCTGCGACAAGGCGGGGGAGTGCCGCCTCCAGGACTATTATCAGGACCACGGCCTGTTCGCCTCCCGATTCAACGAAGCCAAGACCAAACGGGCCAAGCTTGTTCCGATCGGCAAGAGTTTGCTCCTTGACCGGGAACGGTGCATTTTGTGCACGAGGTGCGTCCGGTTCCTAGAGGACATCACCCGGACGCACGAGCTCGGCGTCTTCGAGCGGGGGAACCGTTCGGAGGTTGGAACCCGGGAGGATCGGGAGGTAGCGACGAACTATGCCGGGAACCTCGTCGACCTCTGTCCGGTCGGCGCGATCACGGACCGGGAATTCCGTTTCTCGACGCGGGCCTGGTTCCTTAAGCGCAGCGCTTCGTTCTGTCCCCTCTGCGGCCGGGGGTGCGAGATCTGGATCGACCAGCATCCCGGCTTCGCGCGGACCGTCCGGAGCAAGAGGATCTACCGAGTTCGCCCCAAGGAGAATCCGAGGCGCAACGGCCCTTGGATGTGCGCCGCGGGACGCCGCGGTTTTGCCGTTCTCGACAGTCACCGGATCGATCAAATCTTCCGGATCAAGGACGGCCGGCGGACGATCCTGACCTGGGATAAAGGCCTCCACTGGGCCGCGCTTAAGCTCGAAGAGCTCTCGGCCAAGGGGCATTCCGGCCGGATCGCGGTCGTCCTGAACTCCTTCCTTTCCAACGAGGAACTCTTCCTAGCCCGGCGGCTCTTCCGGGATTCTCTCCATGTCGGATCCTTGGCTTTCCTGGACCCCGAGCCCGGAATTCCCGACGGATTCCTGCTGACGTCCCAGCGGAGTTCCAACCGGCGGGGGGCCCGGGAGCTCGGCTTCGATCCGGCCCCTCCCGACTGGGACAGGATCGCCGAAACGGCGGAACTCCTTCTCCTGTTCGCGCATCCGTTGCTGGACGCCGCGGCCAAGGGTCCGATCGAAAAAGCCTGGAACCGCGTCCGGACCAGGATCCTGGTCACACCGCGAGAGTCCGGACTCGAAGCCGGAGCGGATGTGATCCTCCCCAGCGCGCTCCCGGCCGAGAAGCCCGGCTCTTGGACGAACATCGACGGATCGTCGTCCGCGTTCGAAAGCGCCCTCGAATCGCCGGGCGAGGCCCTGGCCGAATGGCGGATCCTGACCGGCCTGGCCCGCGAACTCCGGATCGACGGGATGGCCGGGCTGGAATCGATCGGCCGGGTCCGGGAAGATTGTCTGCGGATGCATCCGTTTTTTAAGGTAACCTGATGGAGATCCTCATCACGCTTATCAAGATCGTCGGAACCCTCGTCTGGTTCCTGACCCTGACTCTCTATCTGACCTGGGTCGAGCGAAAGGAGAGCGCCGTCATCCAGGACAGGATCGGGGCCAATCGGGCGTCCATCCTGGGCATCCGCGCCTTCGGGCTTTTCCAGCCCCTGGCCGACGCCGTCAAGATGATCTTCAAGCAGGATTTCGTCCCGGCCTTTTCCGACAGGATCCTTCATAGCCTGGCGCCTTTCCTGTCCTTTTTCTTCGTGGCCGTCACGATCACGGCCGTACCCTTCGGCGACAGCCTGCGGATCGCCGGCCGGACGGTCGCCCTCCAGGTCATCGACGGCTCGGCCGGGCTCATCTTCATCCTGGCCATGTTGTCGATGGGCATCTACGGCATCCTCCTCGGCGGCTGGGCGTCCCGGAATCGTTACTCGCTCCTGGGCGGGATGCGGGGGGCGGCCCAGCTCATCTCCTACGAGGTCGCCCTCGGATTCTCCCTGGTCGGTCTGGTCATGGTTTTTCCATCGCTCCGGCTCTCCGATATCGTCGCTTTTCAAGGCGGCCTTCTCTTCGGGTTCCTGCCTCGCTGGGGCGTTTTTCTTCAGCCGCTGGGATTCGCTCTGTTCTTTATCGCGGCCCTGGCCGAAACCAAGCGCGTTCCCTTCGACCTCCCCGAGGGCGAGTCGGAGATCATCGGCTTCTTCACCGAATACGGAGGCCTCAAGTGGGGCCTGTTCATGATGACCGACTTCATGGAAATCATCGTGATGTCGGCCCTGATGACGACCCTTTATTTCGGCGGATGGCAGGTCCCTTGGCTCGGCCCGGGCGGATTCCATTTTCCCTGGGGAGGGGAGTGGCCGCTGCCGCGCGGAGCCGTCGTCGCCCTCCAGGTCGCGTCTTTCAACATCAAGGTCGTCTTCGGCTGCTGGCTTCAGATTCTCATCCGCTGGACCTACCCGCGTCTCCGCTACGACCAGCTCATGGACCTGGGCTGGAAAATCCTCGTCCCCCTCGGTTTCGCCAACATCGGCCTGACGGCCGTCCTGATCGGAGTCCTGTCGTGACCGTGAAGGATGGCGCCCGCTTCGCGATCGAGGTCCTGCGGGGAGGTTTGATCACAGCCCGTCATTTCGCCGTCAACATGGCCCGCCACTCTCTCCGCGCCATCGGGATCAGGACCCGGCGGACGGGCGCCGTCACCATCCAGTATCCGGAAGCGCGGAAACAGGTTCCGAGCCGCCACCGGAGTCTCCATCGGCTCCTGACCCGGCCGGACGGCCGGCCGCGCTGCGTCGCCTGCATGCTCTGCCTGACGGTCTGTCCCTCGGAATGCATCTCTGTCGAGGCCGACGAGGATCCCGACCCCGAAATCCAGAAAACTCCGATCCGGTTTGAAATCGACCTCAGCCGTTGCTGCTTCTGCGGGTTCTGCGTCGAAGCCTGCCCCGAGGATGCCATCCGGATGGACACCGGAATCCTGGAATGGGGCCGGCTCGGACGCGACGACCTCCGGATCGAGATCTGGCCGGGGCCGGGGCCGGGCCGAAAAATCTGAAATCGGGTTGACTTTCGACCGGCAAAGACTATAATACTCTTTCAATTTTTTCTGAGGAGGAAACCGGACCCCATGAAAAAAATGACCGTGGAAGAACTTCTGGCTAAAGCCGCGCAACCCGCGAAGGACGCTCCGCGCCTTCATGCCTTTTACAAGGGCAAGGTTGGAGTCAGCATCAAGTGCCGCGTCCGCGATTTCACCGATTTCGCCATCTGGTACACGCCCGGCGTCGCGGCCGTCTGCAAGGAGATCGCCGTCGACAAACAGAAGGTCTACGAGTACACCAACAAGTGGAACAACGTAGCCGTTATCAGCGACGGCACGCGCGTCCTCGGACTCGGCGACATCGGCCCCGAGGCCGGCCTTCCGGTCATGGAGGGCAAGGGATTGCTCTATAAGTACCTGGGCGGCGTCGACGCCTTTCCGATCTGCCTGGCCGAGAAGGACGCCGACAAGATCATCGATATCTGCAAGGCTCTCCAGCCCTCCTTCGGCGGCTTCAACATGGAGGACATCTCCCAGCCCAAGTGCTTCAAGATCCTCGACACCCTGCGCGCCGAGTGCGAGATCCCGGTTTGGCACGACGACCAGCAGGGCACAGCCTGCGTCACCGTCGCCGGCTTGATTAATGCCCTTAAGATCGTCAAAAAGGACATCCGCGAGGTCAAGGTGACCGTGATCGGGTCGGGCGCCTCGGGCATCGCCATCGCCCGGCTGATCATGGCCGCCGGAGCCAACCCGGAGAACATGCTCTCCGTAGACACCAAGGGCATACTCTCGCGCGACCGGGCCGACCGGGACAACCTCCAGGCGAAGTTCAAGGAGAAGTGGGACATCTGCCTGCGGACCAACCCGAAGTGCAAGCAGGGCCAGATTCCAGACGCCATCAACGGCGCCGACGTCCTGATCTGCTGCTCGACGCCCGGGCCGGGCACCATCAAGCCGGAGTGGATTAAGACCATGGCCAAGGACGCCATCGTATTCGCCGAAGCCAACCCCATTCCCGAGATCTGGCCGTGGGAGGCCAAGGAAGCCGGCGCCCGGGTCGTGGCCACCGGCCGCTCCGATTTCCCCAACCAGGTCAACAATTCCCTCGGCTTCCCGGGCATTTTCCGCGGCGCCCTCGACGTCCGGGCCAAGACGATCACGGACGAGATGTGCATCGCCGCCGCCCTGGAGCTGGCCAAGGTCGCCGAGGACAAGGGCATCCACGAAGAGTACATCGTTCCCAACATGGACGAGTGGGAGGTCTTTCCGCGCGAGGCCGTGGCCGTCGGCAGCAAGGCCATCGAGCAGGGCGTCGCCCGCTTCAACTTCCCGGCCGATGTCCGCTTCAAGATGGCCGAGGAGGCGATCCGCAAGGCCCGCACCGAGGTCCAGTGGATGATGAAGGAGAAGTTCATCCTCGACCCCGATAAATGACCGGGGCCGCGGATCGCCCCCTTCCTTGACAAGGAAGGAGGCGTGTGCTATATAGACTCTTATTCCGAAGAATTAGGTGCAAGAACCGACATGACGACGATAGGTCGAAGCTCACATCGCGCCGGCGAGGTGGGCTCTTCTTCCTGGGGAGATGATCTCGCCCCGCCCTAGCCGTTTGACGACGAATCCAGCCTTAACGAACGACCAGGCCCGCCCACGAGGCGGGAGCCCGGGCGTAGTCGAAGGTTCAGTCGGAGAAGGGATGGAGGTGAGAATGGGCCGGAGGCAACAAACAGAAAAAAAATATAATATGTTCTCTAGTCTCAATCCCATCAAACACTACCAAAAAGGAGGTATCATGAAACGTTTGATGAAACACCTGGTACTGGCTTTGACGGTTGCAATCCTGTTCACGAGCTGCGCCAAGCAGCCCACCCAGGAGCTCAACAACGCCAAGGCCGCGATCGACGCCGTCGTCGCCGAGAAGGGCGATGTCTACGCCCCGGACGATCTCAAGAAGCTCAACGACGATCTTCAGGCCACTAACGACGAGATCACCGCCCAGAGCAAGAAGTTCTTCAAGAAGTACGGCAAGGCCAAGGAAATGCTGGTTAAGCTCGTGACCGACGCCGACGCCGTCAAGGCCCTCATCCCGGCC
>JALHUR010000343.1 GCA_022867325.1 Candidatus Aminicenantota bacterium
CGGCCGCCATCCCCGGAAGCCTCGGGCTACACGCGGCGGGTTCGGACACGATCAAGATCGGAGTCATCGGCTGCGGCGGCCGCGGCACCGGCGCCGCGATCGACGCCATGGAAGCCGCGCCGGGAGTCGAGGTCGTCGCCCTCTACGACGTCTTCCAGGACCGGATCGACGAATCCCTCAAAAGCCTGCGCGAGAAGCACGCCGACAAGGTCAAGGTGACGCCGGATCGCTGCTTCACCGGGTTCGACGGGCATGCGCAGCTGTGCGCCCTGCCCGACGTCAACATGGTCATCCTGGCCGCTCCGCCCGGATTTAGGCCCCTACACCTCAAGGCGGCCGTCGAGGCCGGGAAGAATGTCTTCATGGAGAAGCCGGTCGCGGTCGACCCGGTCGGGGTTCGCTCCGTCATCGCGTCCTCCGACCTGGCCCTTCGGAAGGGTCTGGCCATCGTGTCCGGGACGCAGCGGCGCCACCAGGCCCGTTACCTCGAGCTTTTAAAGCGAATTCACGCCGGCGAGATCGGCGAGCTGGTCGGCGGCCAGTGCTACTGGAATATGGGCTTCCTGTGGGTCAAAGAGCGCCAGCCCGGCTGGTCCGACATGGAGTGGCAGTGCCGCAACTGGCTCTACTTCACCTGGTTGTCGGGGGACCACATCGTCGAACAGCACGTCCACAACATCGACGTCATCAACTGGGCCTTCCACGCCCTCCCGGTCCGCTGCTTCGCCATGGGCGGCCGCCAGGTGCGGACCGGGCCCGAGTGCGGGAACATCTTCGATCATTTCTCGGTCGAGTTCGAATACCCGAACGGCGTCCGCGTCCTGAGCATGTGCCGCCAGATCGACGGGACCTTCGAGCGGGTCGAGGAGCGAATCGTCGGGACCAAGGGCGTCGGGTTCGGCCACGGCGAGATTCGGGGCGAGAAGCCCTGGAAGTACGAGGGGGAGGAGCCCAATCCCTATGTCGTCGAGCACGCCGACCTCATCGCGAGCATCCGCGCCGGGACGCCCCTCAACGAAGGCCGGAGGATCGCGGAGAGCACGCTCTGCGCGGTCATGGGCCGGATGAGCGCCTACACGGGCCGGGCCATGAGCTGGGAGTGGGTCATGAACGCCACGAAGCTCGACCTCATTCCCGCCAAGCTCGAGTTCGGGCCGCTTCCGGTCGAGCCGGTCGCCGTCCCCGGCCAAACCCCGCTAGTTTAAAACGGGGTAAAAACGGGGTCAAACCTACACTTTGTCATAAAGTGCAAAGAACAGGTTTGATCTCGATAAGAATAGAAGTATTGGTTACACTTTTTGACCCGTTCGCCGACGCTAAGCCCCGCCTTTAGAGGCGGGGACGAGAAGCGAGGCTCAGGGTTAACCCTGAGCAAGCCCCGGCATTCATGCCGGGGAGTCGATGGGTTGACAAAGTGTAGGTTTGACCCCGAAGATTTGACCCCGAAGAGGAGATGAAAATGCGAAGACGAGATTTTTTGAAAACGGTGCCCGCGGCAGCAATCGGCTTCCCGTCCATCGTCTCGGCTTCGGCCCTCGGCCTCGAAGGCCGGCCGCCCGCCTCGGACCGCATCGTCATGGCCGGGGTCGGGTTCGGCATGATGGGCCCGGGCAACATGGAGGCTTTCCTGAGCAAGGACGAGGTCCAGTGGGTCGCGGTTTGCGACCTGGACAAGAACCACCTGGCCGAGGCCAAGGCCATGGCCGACACCAAGTACGGCAACAAGAGCTGTGCCGCCTACACCAATTTCGACGAGCTCCTCAAACGACGCGACCTCGATGCCGTCTCGCTTGCCGTCCCCGACCACTGGCACGCCATCCTATCCATCGAGAGCGCGCGTGCCGGCTGGGACATCTACGGCGAGAAGCCGCTGACCCACAGCCTGCGCGAGGGCCGGGCCCTGTGCGACGCCGTCAAGCGTTACGGCCGGGTCTGGCAGACCGGCTCCTGGCAGCGCTCGGTCGAGGATTTCCACCGCGCCTGCGAGCTCGTCCGAAACGGCCGGATCGGCAAGATCCTCAAGATCGAGGTCGGGCTTCCCGAGGGCCACTACGATTTTGCCCGGACCTTCGGCCAGGAAGCGATCGTCCCGCCTCCGCCCGAGCTCGACTACGAGACCTGGGTCGGGCCGGCCCCCTACGCCCCCTACTGCAAAGCCCGAGTCCATATGAACTGGCGCTGGAACATGGATTTCGGCGGCGGCCAGCTCATGGACTGGATCGGCCACCACCTCGACATCGCCCACTGGGGCATGGGCTGGGACCTGACCGGGCCGGTCGAGGTCGCGGGCACGGCCGAGTACGTCAAAAGCGGGATTTATAACAGCCCGGTCCGCTATAAGCTCGACGTCAAGTACGCGGACGGGACGCCCATGGTCATCGCCGGCGGCTACCCCGAGATCTGGATGGGGGCCAAGTGGATCGGCGAGCGCGGTTGGATTTGGGTCGACCGGAGCGGATTCATGACCGAGCCGGCCGGCCTAAGGAACGAGCGGATCGGCCCCAACGAGGTCCGGCTCTACCGTAGCCGCGATCACTACCGGAATTTCCTCGACTGCGTCAGGACCCGGGCCTTGACCATAGCGCCCTGCGAGGATGCCCATCGTTCCGCGAGCGTCGGCCACCTCGGCGTCATCGCCATCGAGACGGGCCGCAAGATCCTCTGGGACCCTGCGACCGAGACCATCATCGGCGACCCGGACGCGGAGAAGCTCCTGAGCCGGGCCTACCGGAAGCCCTGGCAGCTTCCCGCCTAGGCAAATGCCGTCATGAGAACGAAAAGGACAATAACCATGTCCAACCTCAAGATGAATAAACCCGGGTCCGGCGTCTTGCGGACGGCGGCTCTTCTCGCCGGCCTATTCTGCCTGATCGCGGCCCAGGCGGCGCCTTCCCTCGATGCACTCCTCAAGGATCTCGCGGTCTTCCAGAACGGCGGGACCGAGGAGGTCCTCCATGCCTTCAGGGCCTACGTCAGGGCTCATCGCGACGGAGCGGAAGAGCGGGAGTCCCTCGAAACGAAGCTCGACGCCTTTCTCGCGGGGGAAGCCACGCCGGCCAGCAAGATGGCGGTCTGCCGCGAGCTCAGGACCATCGGAACGGAACGGTCCGTCCCGGTTTTGGCCGGGCTCCTCGCCGCGGCCGAGACAACCGACGCCGCGCGCTACGCCCTGGAAAAAATCCCAGGCCCGGCGGCAGACAAGGCCTTGATCGAAGCTCTTGTCAAGACCTCGGGATCAATCAAGCTCGGCATCATCCAAAGCTTAGGCGGCCGGAAGTCCCAAATCGCCATGCCGGAGCTGGCTGAGCTCGTCCTGGTTGGCGATGAGGCGACGGCGGGAGCGGCCGCTACGGCCCTCGGCTCGGTCGGCGGGCCCGATGCCTCGAAGGCCTTGTTCAATTTGCTGGGCGTCGCGAGCGGCGAGGTCAAATCGCGCACGGCCTCGTCTCTTCTCCTTTGCGGGGAGGAGTTGCTCAAGAACAAAGATACAAAGGCGGCCGCCGCGATCTACGATAGGGTTTTTGGCTCAAAGGTCTCCGAGCCCATCCGCAAAGCGGCCTTCAAAGGGAAGGTTCGGGCATCGGGAGGAGCCGCCGAGGAGGCTGTCTTAGCCGCCCTGGGCGGCCGCGACGGCAGCCTGCGCGAAGCCGCCCTCGACATGATTCCGGAAGTCTTCGGGCCGGAATCGATCGGCCGCGCGACGGCGCTCTTTCCCAAGCTCATCCCGGCCGAGAAGATCCGGTTCCTCTCGGTCCTCTGCGGCTATCCTAAAGACGCTACGCTCCCGGTCATCAAGGCGGCGACGGACAGCCCGGACGCCTCGGTCCGGGTCGAAGCCTTGAGAGTCCTCGAAAAGACCGGAGACGGCTCGGTGGTCGGGCTTCTCGCCGAGCGAGCGGCCCGGGCGAGCGGCCCAGAGCAGTTCGCGGCTCGTACGAGCCTGTTGGGAATGAAAGGCGCCGATATCGATCAAGCCGTTCTCGACTTGCTCGCGGCCGCCTCCGACGAGGCCGTCAAGGCCGTGGCCGTCCGTGCTGTAGGCGAACGCTCGATCGGTGCCGGAAAAGACGCCCTGATCTCGATCGTCCGCTCCGGCCCCGCCGTCCTTCGTCTCGAAGCCATCCGCGGCCTCAAAGGCCTGGCCGGACCCGAGGATCTATCCGCCCTCCTCGTCCTTTTACCGGGGCTCGAGGACGAGACCGAGCAGGAGGAGATGCAGAATCTCATCGCGGGGGTCGCTCTGACCATCGTCCGGCCAAACGCCCGGGCCGACGCCGTGAAATCCCTGCTTGCCGTGACGACCGACCTCAAGGCCCGGGGCTCCCTCCTCCGAGTGCTGGGGAAGATCGGCGACGACAGCGGCTTGCCCCTGATCAGAAAGGCGCTGGCTGAAGGGAATCCTGATCTCGTCGACGCTGCCGTGCGAGCCTTCTGCGACTGGCCGACGTCAACAGCCAAGGACGACGTCATGGCCGTCGCCCGAACATCGGCGAATCCCGTCCATAAAGTCCTGGCACTCCAGGCCTTTATCCGGATGATCGAGCTCGAGCCCTACCGGAATCCCGCGGCCGCCGCCGCCGACCTCGAGATAGCGCTCAAGCTCACTTCGCGGCCCGAGGAAAAAAAGCTCGTCCTGGGCGTTCTCCCCAGGTTCGCCTGCCCCGAAGCGCGCGCCATCGCCGAGTCCCTGCTCAACGACCCCGAAGTCAAGGCCGAGGCCGCCATCGCGGTCGCCCGGATCAAGGAGAGGCTGGGCAGCTGATCGCCGGAGTCCATTTCTAGACTTCCAATCCCCATCTCATGCGGGGTGCCCTTCCCGTTTTTGGGGCGCCCGGAACCCGTTGGGAGTCGTCCCCGCATTCTTGAGAAATCGAAAAAAAGCCGATCTAAGAAAAAACAGCTTGACAACAGGCCCGAATTGTCTTATTTTAACTTTGAAATACAAAGTACTTTGAGAAAGAGAGCATCGTCATGAACGAACAACAAGCGCGCGAAGACATCCAAATCATCAAGGCCATGCTGGACAAGACGAGGAAGGCGACCTCCGAATCCGGAACGCTGTTCATCGTCTGGGGGTGTCTAATCACCCTGGCCTTGATCGGGAACTACGTCCTGGTCTATTTCAAGAAGTATCATTGGGAATGGCTGGTCTGGGCCGCCGTCACGGCGGCCGGCTGGATTTTCAGCGCCGTCTACGGCTACCGGAAGGATCGCCGGGCGCCGGTCAAGACTTACATCCAGATCGTGGGCCGCCACCTGTACATCGCCTGCGGCGCGGGCTTCTTGCTGGCGGGTCTCATCCTGCCCCGCCTGGGCGCCTACTCGTATGAAGCCATCTCCATCCTGGTGGCCGCGGTCACGGGCATCCTTTTCTTCGTCATGGGCGGACTGTTTGAATGGGCCCTGCTGAAGTGGTTCGGGTTGGCCTGGTGGGCCGGGGCGGTGGGCCTGACTTTAGTCAAGGGCAGCGACCGCGCTCTTCTCTACACCGTCCTCTTCATCGTCTGCTACCTTGTTCCCGCTTTCATCCTCCGGGCCAAGTTTCGGAAAGAGCGGTCTTCGAAATGACGGCCGACAGATTCGACCCCTTGGACCCGGTCATCCATTCGCCGCTGCGGCTGGCCGTGTTGTCCGTCCTGATATCGGCCAGGCAGGCCGATTTCAACTATTTGAAGAAAACGACCGAGGCCACGGACGGCAATTTGAGCACCCATTTGGCCAAGCTTGAGGAGGCCGGCTACATCAGGATCAAGAAATCCTTCCAGGGCCGGAAGCCGCTCACCGAGTGTTCGCTGACCGAAAAAGGAAGGGCGGCTTTCTCCGCATACCTAAGGGCCCTGGAGAGCTATCTGCCCGCCGGAACGAAAAAAGGTTAGCAGGACCGGCGACCGGGCCGCATGACGAAAAGCCGCTAAGATCAGCTTAAAAAAGGAGTGTGCCATGAATCGAAAACGTTTAGGCCTCATTTTCGCCGCCGCCCTTATCCTGCCCTGTTCGGAAAGCCTGCGGGCCGGCTGCCCGGCCCCTCAAACCTTGGAGGAAGCCAAATCCAAGCTGCAAGAGGGCGTCAACGGCTGGAATCAGGCACCTCTGGAATCGTCCCGCAATCTATTCTTGGCTCTTCTGCTCAAGAACTCCGAGCCTAACGGCTTTCTTCTCAATTACTTGGCGCTCGTGGATTACAGACTGGCCGCCTTCCATCTTTCCGCCGGCAACGCCGCGGAGGGCGAGCGCTACGTTTCGGAGGGCCAGCAGTACGCGACCAAGGCCGTCGACGCTAACCCGTCTTTCGGCGAGCCCTATGCCCTATACGCTTTCCTCCTGGGCCTCGAACTCGCTTTTCATCCGGACCGGGCCATGACCCTGGGGATGAAAAGTTCTGAATGGTTCGCCAAGGCCCTCGAAATCGGTCCCGATAATCCCCGGATCAACCTTCTCAAAGGGATTTCCCAAATCTACGTTCCCGAAGCCTTCGGAGGCGGTCCGGACAGCGCCTTGCCGTATCTGGAAAAATCCGCGGCTCTTTTTGAAAAAGAGGATATCCGGGAACCCCTCAAGCCGTCCTGGGGGAGAGAAGAAGTCCACGCCTACCTGGGCCGGGTCTTCAGGATGAAAAAGGATTTCGACAAGGCCAAGAGCCATCTGACCAAGGCCGTGGAGATTAATCCCGACTTCGGCCTGGCCAAGGCCGAGCTTCAGGCCATGGTCAGGAATGAACCGGAGCGATGAACAATAAGATCGTCGCTTGCGGCCTGTTGCTGCTTGCGGTCCTTTGGCCGGCGCGGGCGCCGGCCGATCCCGGGGGCGGC
>JALHUR010000344.1 GCA_022867325.1 Candidatus Aminicenantota bacterium
AGAAGTTCGACGAGGCGGTCCGGGATTTCGAGGCGTGCCTGAAGGTGCTTCCCGAGCGGCCCTCGCTGGAAGTGAGTCGATTGGGACAGGCCTACGGGCGAGCAGGCCGCCGGGAAGACGCTCGGAGGATCCTCGTGGAGCTGGAGCAGGCCTCCAGGCGGGGCTATGTCTCCCCGGTTGCGAAGGCCTACGTGCACGCCGGCCTCGGACAGAACGACGACGTCTTCCGGTTGCTGGAGGAGGCCCTCGAGGCGCGCGACTCGCAGCTTCTTTACACGTCATTCCATCCCTTCGGCATGGACACCTGTGTCAAGGATCCCCGCTGGCCGGACCTCATGTCCCGCATCAGCCGGGCCGCCAGGATGCCCGAAGGCGTGAAGCCGGGGGGCAAGCCATGACCCTCGCCCCCGGCACCCGCCTCGGCAGCGCGGGGCGTGGTTGATGATCGGGCGCTCAAGTCGTTGGAGAGAGCCTACCAGGAACATGATGTCCGCCTGGCGTGGTTCTTGATGGGCCCATCCTTCGAACCTCTCCGCTCCGACCCACGCTTCCAGGACCTTCGCCGCCGCATAAAACTGCTGGCGTAGCTTATTCGTAGCCGGCGCAGGCTGCCGCTCGTCCATTCGGGGCTTGGTCAGATGGACGAGGCCTTCCAGCTTCTCGAACAAGCCCTCGAGCACCGGACTCCTTATCTGATCTATTGCACGCCCTACGATGGTAACTCTGTCGCCCTCCGGCGCGAAAAAGACGGAATGGTCCTGGATTTCTATTTTTCTGTACAAGAGGCGGAGGGAGAGAGTCACTAAAAAACTGATGGCTATGGACGATGCGTATCCTCTAAAAACCTCCGGTGTCAGGTTTCCCCGGCCCGGTCGGTTTTCTAGGGAAATCCCGGCAGGACCATTTCCGGTACGAAGTCGTGGGGCGGGAAGGCGTGGACGATCGGGAAGCCGCCATCATTCGATGCGAGCCTAAGATCCGGGGCGGCGATAACGACAACATTTTGAGGCAAAGACCGAGACGGAAAATCCGCGAATATGAAAATTGTCCGTATGAAGTTGTGGGTCCCAGGAATTATTCAAATATATTGTTTGACGCGGGGCCAGACGTCCCTTATCGGGAGCTTGGGTCGGCGGCAGACAAAGACAGGCAAGTTTCTCTCGTAAAGCATCGCGTAGCCGGCATCGATCCGGGCGACCTCGATGACATCCGAGTAATGATCCCCGTAGTCCTCGGCGTCGCCGCCGACGATGATGATGGAACCCGACTTCTCGCCCGGTCCCGACAGCCAGTAGTTGTTATGCCCGCAGACGGCGGGCGGAAGACCGTGCCTGCGGCCGAAAAAGTTGACGGCCGAGGCCTCGCCATAGTTCTGAGTGAAGATCACGCATTCCTTTCTATCCGCCTCGGGCGAATTGCGATAGACGCGTGCCACACTCCTCGCCATTTCCTCCCAGCCGAACTGGTCCGCATAATGCTGGGGTAGAGATCCCAAGGCCTGGCGCTCGGCGGGGACCGGCGTTGCGCCTAGAAAGCGGCTGTAAGCGACGAATTTTTCGACGGGAAGGACGGGCAGGGCGAAAGGCACTCCCGGTCCAGCGGTCGCGATGAGCAGGACGATGGCCGCCGGCCTGAGCCGGCGGAGGCCCGGCTTGAGCGAGAAACGCTCCAGGACCAGCGCGCCCGCCGCGAGCATGTCCGGATAGACCGGAGCCGTGTAATAGGTTTTTCCGCCCGAGAAAGCGAACAGGGCCAGGAGGACGAGATAAGCCCAGCCGAGAGCGCGGACGGGCTTCAGCTCGGGGGCGATCAGCAGGAAGAAAAGCCCGGCCAGGATGATGAGAAAATTGGGGGGAGCTGCCTCCATCACTTGGCTTGCCAGGAACTCAAAGGGCGAAAGAACAATGTTCTTGTGAAGGACGGCGTTCCGGTTGAGCTCGATGAAAGGCAGGCCGTGGCGGACCTGCCAGACCAGGTTGGGGAGAAAGACGAGGAGCGCGGCTCCCGCTCCCGCCCAGGGCCAAGCGCTCAGGAGTCGTTTCCGGGCCGGCGAGAGGACAAGCCCGACTCCCAGGGCCGCGAGATAAAATGCGATGGAGTACTTGTTCTGGAGGGCGACACCCGCGATCAGCCCCAAGGCGAACCAGAGCCGGGGGCGATCATCCTTCAGAATGACGATCAGGATATATGCTGCCAGCGTCCAGAACAGGATATCGAAGGCGTTGTTGGTGAGGAGGACATTGAAGTTGAGGATGACGCCGGACAGGATAACGGCCAGCCCGGCCAG
>JALHUR010000345.1 GCA_022867325.1 Candidatus Aminicenantota bacterium
GAATACTACGGTTTCGAGAATACGGGAAAGAACGACAATGCTGAGCTTATCTACGAGCGGTCGTTCTCCCCCGACGCGCTCATCCGGATTGACGATGTCCCGGCCTTTGATCTTGCCCGCGAAGATGGCGGCCGAGGCCTCGGCGATCTCCTCGGCGTCCCCGGCGGCGAAAGCCGAGAGGCCGAACTCCCGGGCCTTGAGGAAGAACTCGTTGACGGGATCGAGGCCGACCGCGATCAGGACCGTGTCGCAGCCGAAGGAGCGTTCCGTCCCCGGCTGGGGCTCGAAATGCTCGTTGACGCGGGCGATCGTCACCGATTCGACCGACTCCCGGCCGTTGGCGCTCACGACCGTGTGGCGGGTCCAGATCGGGACGCCGCAGCGGGCCAGTTTGTCTTTGTGGACTTTGTAGCCGCCGCACTCGGGCATGGCCTCGACCAGGCCGACGACCGCGATTCCGGCCTGGAGGGCGTGGTAGCCGGCGATCAGCCCGACGTTCCCGCCCCCGACGATGAAGAGCTTTTCGGTGGGCCGGACGAGGTCGCGGTTGACCAGGGTCTGGAAGGCGCCGGCGCCGTAAACGCCGGGGAGCGTGTTCCCGGCGAAGGCGAGATTTTTTTCGCGGGCGCCGCAGGCGACCAGCAGGACCTCGGGCCGGACCAGGACGTAGCGGCGCCCCTCGACGAGGACGCCGACCTTTTGATCCGAATAAACCGCCAGGGCCGCGCTCTGGGTCCGGATTCGGACCGAGGGGAAGGACCGGACCTCGGCCTCGAGCTTGGTCGCGATGTCGATCCCCCGCGTCCCGGCGTAGACGGTGTCCTGGGAGCCGAAGAAGCGGTGGGTCTGGAGGACGAGCTTCCCGCCCAGCCGGTGCTTGTCGTCGACGAGAAAGGTTTCGATCCCGCGTTTCCCGAGCTCAACGGCCGCCGACAGGCCGGCCGGCCCGCCACCGACGATCAGGACTTGGACGGCGATCTCCTCGATGTCCTTCATGCGCGGGGCTTCTCCCAGCTTGGGGAGTTCGGGCAGGGCGTCGACCGGCTCGACCTTCATCCCGGGCCGGACGAGCTCCATGCAGGACTTGACCGGAGAGCCGTCGGCCAGGACGAGACACTGGGCGCACTGGCCGTTGGCGCAGAACATGCCTTGGGCGGCGCCGTCCTTTGGGTGATGGCCGAAGACGCGGACGCCGCCGGCGAACAGGGCCGAGGCGATCGTCTCGCCGGCGACGGCCTTGAAGACGCGGCCTTTCCAGGTGAAGGGAACGGCGCCCTTGGCCTCGACGGCCAGGATCGGGTGCTCTTTGATCCTGAACTCGGTCACGAACGCCTCCTCGGATTTCGGCGGCGCGCTCAGGTCCGCGATCGTCCGCTTCAAAAGGGCGTATTATAGCATAAGCGGTCTTGATCGGAAAATTCGTTGTCAGGGGCGGCCCGCGAGAGTAGAATCATGGTAGATTCCGTCGAGTGGAGGGACGATATGAAACGAACCTTGGCCGTCTTTGTGACGGCGGCTCTCATGCTGGCCGGCTTGAGCTGCGCCTCGATGAACCGGACCCAGAAGGGCGCGATCATCGGCGGCGCCTCGGGCGCGGTCGTCGGCGGCCGGATCGGGAAAGCGGCCGGCAACACCCTGCTGGGCGCCATCCTGGGCGCGGCCGTCGGCGGCGCCGCCGGCGCCTTCATCGGCCATTACATGGACAAGCAGGCCGCCGAGATGCAGCGCGACTTGGAGGGGGCCAAGGTCGAGCGGATCGGGGAGGGGATCAAAATCACCTTCGATTCGGGCCTCCTGTTCGATGTCAACAGGGCCGAGCTCAGGGATGCGAGCCGGCGGAACATCGAGAAGCTGGCCCAGATCCTTCAGAAATACCCGGACACGAATATTCTGATCGAGGGCCACACCGATTCGACCGGGGCGGACGACTACAACATGGGGTTGTCCCGCGAGAGGTCGAGGTCGGTGGCGGACTACCTCGTTGACCAGGCCG
Source organism: Candidatus Aminicenantota bacterium (assembly GCA_022867325.1). Taxonomy (GTDB): domain Bacteria; phylum Acidobacteriota; class Aminicenantia; order Aminicenantales; family JAFGBC01; genus JAFGBC01. The sequence goes on from JALHUR010000345.1 coordinate 1,994, forward strand.
TCGCCTCTTCCCGCTGCACGGTCATGGGCTACGGCGAATCCCAGCCGATCGCGTCCAACGAATCGGTCCAGGGCCGGCAGATGAACCGGCGCGTCGATGTCGCCGTCATGGCCAACGAAAAGCTCAAGAAGGCGGCCCGGGAAAAAACGCAGGGATGAGGGAGCCGGCGATCATTCCGTGTGGTCGTGGACGATCCGCCAACCCTTCGAGGTGCGGCGGAAGACGAGGGTGAAGACGCCCCCCTTTGTTTCCCCGCTCTGGGCGACCGCCCACTTGCCGAGGACATAGGCGAAGTTTCGGCCGAGCCTATGGACTTCGAGGTCGGTGAAGTCGAGAGTTCCCATTTTATCGGCCGGGTAATTCTTTTTATAGCGATTCATGAGGGCGCCCCAGCCGCGGAGAACCTTCTTCCCCGATTGGA
>JALHUR010000346.1 GCA_022867325.1 Candidatus Aminicenantota bacterium
ATAGAGATCGCAGCCGCAAACTTCGTCGCGGAGAATCCGTATTAGAAAAAGTGAGGACGGAATAAGACGATGGCGAATATCGGCCAAGACGTTATTGTGGTCGAAGATCTACGCAAGAGCTACGGTCCCGTCCTGGCCGTGGACGGCCTCTCTTTCACGGTCGGGCGGGGCGAGATCTTCGGCTTGGTCGGTCCCAACGGCGCCGGCAAGACGACGACCGTCGAATGCTTGGAAGGTCTCCGGCGTCCCGACGGCGGCCGGGTCCGCCTCCTCGGCCGCGACCCCCGCAGCGACGGCCGAAGCCTCCGGGAAAGGATCGGCATCCAGCTCCAGGAATCCGAGCTCCAGGACCGGATCAAAGTCTGGGAAGCCATGGACCTCTACGCCTCGTTCTATCAAAAGTCGGTCGATTGGCGGCCGCTCATCGTCCAACTCGGTCTCGAGGACAAGGCCGAAACACCGTTCGCCAAGCTGTCGGGCGGGCAGAAACAGCGCCTGTTCGTCGCCCTGGCCCTCGTCAATGACCCCGACCTGGTTATCGTCGACGAACTGACGACCGGGCTCGACCCCCAAGCCCGACATGCGATCTGGGATCTCATCCGCACCGTCCGGGACAGGGGGAAAACCGTCGTCCTCACAACTCACTTCATGGAGGAGGCGGAAAAGCTCTGCGACCGCGTCGCGATCATGGACCGGGGGCGCCTCGTCGCTTTGGACACGCCTGAAAACCTCATTCGGAGCTTGAACGCCGAAAACAGGGTCGTTTTTATTCCCGACCCCGGCTTCGAGCCGCGCCTCCTCGAGTCCTGTTTCGGCGTCACGCGCGGCGAGGCATCGACGGGACGGGTCATCGTTTACGGCCACGGCGAACGGCTCGTCGCCGACGTCGTGGATTTCATTATCGCCAAGGGCTTCCGGTTCCGGGATCTGAGGACCGAGCAGGCTTCGCTCGAGGACGTCTTCCTGGCCTTGACCGGCCGCGAGATCAGGGAATGAGAGGAGCGCGGACATGCGCGGATTCTGGAAGCTGACCTGGACCGAGATCAAGCTTTTCCTGCGCGAACCTTATTCGACCTTTTTCACACTGGCCTTCCCTCTTATGCTCCTCTTCCTGTTCGGCTCGATCTACGGCAATAAGCCGACGCCGTTCTTCATCGGACACGGCTCGGTTGACGTCCTCCTCCCCTGCTACGCCGCGCTCCTGATCGGAAGCTCGGGAATTATCTCCATGACCATCTACATGGCCGTTTACAGGGAACGAGGCATCCTGCGCCGCCTCCACGCAACCCCTCTCAGGCCCCAGACCGTGCTGGGCGCCCAGGTCCTTGTCGTCTTTCTGATGTGCACGCTGGGCCTCGCCCTCCTCATCGCAGCGGCTAAAATCGTTTACGGCCTGAGGTTCATGGGAAACGGATTCTCTGTCCTGGGCGGTTATGTCTTGAGCTGCCTCGGCCTTTTCTCGTTGGGATTCGTCCTGGCCAGCGTCCTGCCCACGGCCCGGACCGCCCAGGCCGTTGCCATGGCCCTGTTTTATCCGATGATGTTCCTCTCCGGAGCTGCCATGCCCAGAGAAATCCTCCCCCTGACGATCCGCCGCGTCGCCCGCTTCCTTCCCCTGACCCACGTCGTCGACCTCCTGCGGGGACTCTGGCTGGGCGATCCCTGGAGCCGACATCTGACCGAGGTCGCGGTTCTGGCCGGCCTGTTCGTGGTCTGCGTCGCCGTCTCCCTCAAGACCTTCCGCTGGGAATAGGCGGCCGCCGTCCTGTTCGGGATTCGGACCTCATGTGCTACAATAACCGGACCATGAACATGTCCATCGCGTTTCTCGCTTCCGAGGTCGCTCCCTTCGCCAAGACCGGCGGCCTGGCCGACGTGGCCGGCGCCCTTCCCGTCGCCCTGGCCGGCGCCGGAGCCTCGGTTCGGGTTCTGATGCCGTTCTATCGCGAAGTCAAGAAAAAGAAACCGCCTGTCCGGAAGCTGTGGGAGGACCGGATCGTGGACGGCCTGGGCCGATCCCTTCCCTACACGGTCCATGAGCTCAAGGAAGCGGGCATCGCGACCCTCTTCATCGAGCACGATCCCTATTACGACCGCGACTTCCTCTACGGAACCGCGGCCGGCGACTATCCCGACAACGGCGAAAGGTTTTCGTTCTTCGCCCGGGCCGCCCTCGAAACGCTCAAGAAGACCGGCCAAGCCGCCGACATCATCCACGCCCATGATTGGCAGTCCGCTCCAGCCCTCGCCTATCTCAGGTTCCTTCATTCCGGCGACCCGTTCTTCAAACGGATCCGGACCGTCTTCACCATCCACAACCTCGCCTACCAGGGCCAGTTCGAAAAAGATATTTTAGGCAGAATCGGCCTCCCCGAGAGCCTGTTCAACCTGAACGACCTCGAGTTCTACGGCAAGGTCAACTTCCTCAAGGCCGGAATTCTCTACGCCGACGCCGTGACCACGGTCAGCCCCCGCTACAGCCGCGAGATCCAGACCCCCGAATTCGGCTGCGGCCTGGACGGGCTCCTCCGCCAGCGGAGCCGCGTCCTCCACGGAATCCTCAACGGCGTGGACTACGCGTCCTGGGACCCCGCCCGGGACGTCCTCATACCGGCCCGCTACGGCCCGGCCGACCTGGCTGGAAAGTCCGTCTGCAAAGAGGAGTTAATCCGCATGTTCGGCCTTCCGGCCTCGGCGGCCGAGCGGCCCGTCGTCGGCGTCGTCTCCCGGCTGGCCGGACAGAAAGGGTTCGACCTCGTCGCGGACGCGGTGGACGAAATCTTCAAGCGCGACCTGACCCTGATCGTCCTGGGGACTGGCGAAGAAAAAATCCAGGAAACTCTGAAAGCAGCCCAGAAAGCCCATCCCGACAGGTTCGGGCTGAAAATCGCTTTCGACGAGAAGGTCGCCCGCACCATCTATGCCGGGAGCGATTTCTTCCTCATCCCCTCCCGCTACGAGCCGTGCGGGCTGACCCAGATGTACAGCCTTAAATACGGGACCATCCCCGTCGTCCGGGCCACGGGCGGGCTCGACGACACGATCCGCGAGTTCGACCCCGTCTCCAGGTCCGGAAACGGGTTCAAGTTCGATGATTTCACCGAAGCGGCCCTGCTGGCCTGCCTGGACCGGGCCCTCGCCCAATGGAGGAATAAGGCCGTCTGGGCGGACCTGGTCCGGAATGCGATGGCTGAGGACTTCTCCTGGGCGCGCTCCGCCCAAGCCTATTTGGATCTTTACCGGGAGATACTCTCTTAACCCTGCGCCCTACGTCTTGGACGGTCTGAGCCTGACCAGGACAACGCCGTGGCGCGGGACGAGGGCTTTGTACTTGTCCCGAAAGACTCCCAAATCCTTCTGACGCCAGAGGTCGCGCACTATCCGCGGCCCGGAGACTCCGAGCTCCGACCAAACCGCTTCAACTTCGGCATCAGCCTCTCCCCGGTTGAAGAGGCCGACGGCCTTGGATCCGTCCTCCAAGTCCCTGGCCCAGACTTCCAAGTCGCCCTTTTTTGCGACCCGCCGGCCCGGCCTCCCGAGCGGATCCTGGTCCACATCGATAACCTCGTCGTTGGTCAGGAGGCTCAGGGTGAATTCGTCGAGCCGCGTGATATCCCCGCTGAAAATGAGGGGCGCTGCCAGCAGGCACCAGAGCGAAACGTGGGAATATTGCTCGTTAGGAGTGAGAGGCGTCCGGGCCGTCCCTCCCTTCCAATCGCTCAGCCAGCCCAGCAGGAGGTAATCAGGATCGTTCCAGGCGCCGGGGCCCCCGTAACGCTGGAGATCGTTCGCAGCATATACATCGAACCCGTCGCGGAAGAGAGCGGCCGGGATGCCTTCGAAGCTCCCCCCCAGGTCGCCGGCCGTCCGCCAGCTGTTCCCGCCCACCTCCCGTCCCCATTCCCAAACTCTGCCCATTCCGTACTGGCAGAGGTTGAGGACCATGTCGCGCGGCTGTCGGGCGAGGATCCGGGAAACGAGGCGGTAGGGCTTCTGGAGCTCGGCCAGGCCCTTGCCGCCGGCGACGTTCTCGTAGGAACACCAGTCGTACTTCAGGAAATCGAAGCCCCATTCTATGAAACGGGACACGTCCTGATCCTCGTGCTCCCAGGCGCCGACGTGGCCGGCGCAGGTCGTCGGGCCGGGCGACGTGTAGATCCCGGCCTTGAGGCCCTTGGAATGGATGTAGTCGGTCAGGGCTTTCATGTCGGGAAACCGCTTGTTGGAGTTGATCATGCCCCGCTCGTCGCGCGGCTCGCCCTGGAGCGCCGGATCGTTCGAACCCGGCTTGACGGCCCAGCAATCGTCGATATTGACGTACTGGTAGCCGTGATCGATCATGCCGGTAGCGACCATGGCCTCGGCCGCGTCCCTCATGATTTTATCGCTGACCCGGTTCTCCCAGACGTACCAGCTGTTCCAGCCCATGTGGGGGGTCAAGGCCAGGGTGTCGCCGCATACGATTTTTAACGTCTTGGCGGCCGTGCCCAGCCTGTTCGAGGCCTTTAAAATGAGGCTGTATTCGCCGCGGCGTTCGATGCGTCCCGTAATACGGCCGGTCTTGGGATCGACCTTGAGCCCCTCGGGCAGGCCTTCGGCCGCGAACGTCATGGGCCGCTCGCCCGTGGCCGGGATGGCGAACAGGAACGGCGAGCCCTGCCTGACGCCGAAGATCCGAGCTCCGTTGATGCGCGGAGCGGGCCCGGGCTTGGGCGTGAGGACGACGGCTTCTTCGGCGCAGAGGCCGATAGAGGCCCAGGACAACACCGTGGCCAAACCGATCAGGCACAGCTTAAGTCTCATTCGATCGTTCTCCTTCGCTTAATATACAAAGCCTTGTTTCCGGTTTTTCAAGTAAACCGTCACGATCCGTAGAATCGTGAAGAGGATGCCTCCGGACAGGGCGAGGGCGTAAAGGGCCAGGAGGATCGTATTCAGGAGCGGAAGCTTCTTCGAATGCACCCAGGGGAAAATGAGGTCGAACACCGTTTTTCCGAAAAAGATGATCAGCAAGGTCAGCCCCAGCGCGGAACGGTAGATATAGGATTTGACGTTCGACATGTCGACCCGGTCGAGCTGGACGAGCGGAAAAAGCAGCCAGGCGGCCAGGATCCAGAGGACGATGGTGACGAGGACGGCCAGGCTTTTATCTTTGTTCTTCTTCGGCAACCTTGTTCTCCCGCTTGACGGCCTCTTTACTCTTGATAATTCTCTCCAGTTTCAAGATTTTGATCTAGCCTGATCTATTCATAAATTGCTGAAAAAGGCAAGGCTTGGCCACAGGGAATGACAAACAGTCAGGGATTCCAACGAAAACCGTACGGTCATCCGACCATGTCCGCTTATAGATCATGGTCGCACGCCTTTTTGCCCG
>JALHUR010000347.1 GCA_022867325.1 Candidatus Aminicenantota bacterium
CGCCGCGACGGGTGGTGGCTGTTCGTCATCGCGTCGGCGCTCGGTTTCTACACTATGCTGACGATGCTCTACGCGGTCCTCGGCCTAGCCTTCTGGTATGCGGTGATGGTCCTCATAGAAGGTGCGCCGGAGAGGCGGTGGGCGCAATGGTTGACGCTGACAATCGCCATGGCGGGCGCGGTGCTGCTGACGGTCTTCCTGTATCTGCCGGTCTTCATCGCCTCCGGCGTGGGCGCATTAACGAAAATCGCGGCGCCGCTCTCTTCCGCGGCCTTCAACGTCCGACTGTGGTCAATGACCGGCGAGACCATCGAACTGGTGCGCCGGGGCATGCCGATGCTGCTGCTTGAGTTTTTCATGCTTTGTATCGCCATCCATCTGTTTTACCACCTGCGGCATCGCGAAATGCGCGGGCAATTGCTGCTCTTACTGGGATTGCTGCTGGCGGGCGTCATGGTTCTTCTGCTGCTCCGCGCCGTTCCGTTCGCACGTTCATGGCTGTACCTGCTGCCCGTCTACCTCATCTGCGTTGCTTCAGGCCTCGATGTGTTGTTGGAACTGGCAGGCCAGGGCGCCGCGCGCTGGCTGCCGGTCGCGGCGGCGCTGGCGCTGCTCATCCTCGTCAACCCCCATGCATGGACAACGCTGCGCGCCCGCACCCATAACCCGGCGGGCATCGAGCGCGTCAGCGCGTTCATCGCCGGCCATCTCCGCCCCGGCGACGCCTTCGGCGCGACCGGCTACTTGGCAACGCCGATCGCCTACTACCTGGCGCGCGCCGGGCATGCGACCCGGAAGGCCGGCGGGTCCTGGGCGCTGCAACTCTGGGTCGAACCGCTCACCGACAAGCCGTTCAAGGGGGATACCATGCGACGCTTCCTGCTGGCGCTCAGCCCGGAAGACCAGCCGAAGGCGGATAAGTTCCTGCGGGAATATGTATCGAAACAGGGCAAACAATACGAGCAGCGCGACATGGCAGCGTTCGGGACGATTCGGATAGTTGAGGTGTCGGGGGCAGGCCTATCCTTGAGGAACCCGCGGAGGCCCTCGGCCTTCGACCGGACCTCACACCGCAGGAGAACAAGGAGCGGCCGTCGTAACGGCCCGCGCCGGCCTTCTCCAGGCGGTCGTCACCGCCCCGATCTCCAAAACGTCCAGGCGCCCGGCCGGCCTAGGCTGGCGGGGTCACACCGAATACCTGGAGCGTCTTTTCCCCGGGCCGATCATGACCGTCTGGTCGGGGAAATTACTGGTCGCCGTCCTCAGCCACTACCTGCCCTTGCGGGACGCCTTGGGGCGCTTTAAACCTGCATTTCCTGGAGACCGAGGGCGGAGTGAACGAGGCGGGCGTCTTCCATTAGATCCCGCGGATCGACGACTCGCGGTTGGCCAAGGTCTTGGCCCGGGAGGTGCTGGCGATGCTTGTCCGCAAGGAGCTGCTGATCCCGGAATGGGCCGAACGCATTCTCTCCTGGCGGCACACCGGCTTCAATGTCCACAGCCTGGTGCGGACCAAGACGAAGCCGGAGGCCGAACGGGTGGGGAAGTACATGATCCGGCCGGTGCTTTCGCTGGGGCGGCTGTCATTCCTGGAGCAGGAGGGCAAGGTTAGTTACCGGCATGGTGAGAACGGCGAAGAGCGGGAGGTGATGGACTATCTGGAGTTTATAGCCCGGGCGACATCCCATATCCCCGACAAGGGGCAGGTCATGGTCCGCTATTATGAACTATACGCCAACGCACACATTTATCGACCACATGAAGCTGACGTTTGCGGCGGCCTGGTTGTGGCGACCTACTCCTGGTCTAAATCTACCCGACATTGCGAAACGCAAGGGATGGTGGTTGTGATATACCGGCGCAGCACGTCTCAATATAAACGGTCCAAAGAGCGGCAGGCGATTTGATGAACTGTATGGGGTCAGGACATCAGCGACACCTGGGTCTTCTGATTGATCTTCCAGAGCGGAATACCGCCTTTTTTACAGCCGAGCGGACGGCCGACGATCTTTCACTTTAGATATCCGAGAGACTTCAACTCCTCGAGCGTCTTTTCCGGGATTCTCCCTTTCTGGGTGCCTTTCCTCTGACGCAGAGCCAGACGCAGAATTGTCTCAAGCTCTTTGCGGAGATCGTTCGCCAGCCGTTCGTCCTTCAATGGAGCTTGTTCGAGCGGATCGCGGTCGAGATCGAAGAGTCCCTCGATCCGGGCAGTGGCCATCGTTCTCTCGAAATCCTGATCCTCCGGCCTAAAGGGCGAGCCAAAATCCATGATGATTTTCTTACCTTCGCCCGTTATGAGAGCCTTATGGTAGTATTTTTGAAAGCTCTCGGAAATGACGCCGCTTCGTTTCCGGAGCCGGCGTCCATCACGAAGGGGGATGGCCAGGGTGTCGGCCGGAATGGAGATATGCGCCGCGTCGAAGATCGTCGGAAAAATATCGATGTTGCTCACGATCTCCCGGACCTCCAGGTGGGACTCTCCGTTTTTTATGATGAGAGGGATATGGGTCTCTTCCGCGTACAAGCGATCGCCGTGTCCTTGGTGGCCCCTCTCTCTGAATTGCTCACCGTGATCCGCAGTGACAATGATAAAGGCATCCTTGTAAAGATTGCGCCTGCGCAGTTCTTTGAAAAATTCGCCGATCTTCTTGTCAGTGAACCGGATTTCTCCGTCATAGAGGCCGAGTTCCTTCTCAATACCCGCCGAGTACCGACCGTTCCGGAGCGGTTTCTGAAAGAGA
>JALHUR010000348.1 GCA_022867325.1 Candidatus Aminicenantota bacterium
CAATCCCCTTTCCAGTCGCTGAAATTGACCATGCGGCCGGTGAATTCGAGCCCGACCGAAATCGTCGGCGTCAGCAGCATTTCGAGCCCCAGGCCGCCCTGGAAGCCGATCTTGTTGCAGGTCGCTTTCGCTTTTTGGGTGTAGGTTTCGTCGATCGTACCCTTCTGGTTCCAGTAGATGGTACTCGTGTAGGTGAGTATATAGTTAGCGGTATAGTTGTAGTCATGAGTGAACTTGCCCATGTAGTAGCCGATCCCGGCGTAGCCGATGAGATTAAAACGGGGCGAGAGGGGCATCTGATAATGGAAATTGAGGAGTATGGGAACGGCCGAGCCCGAGAAGTCGTGGGCGGCCTTGTCAGTCTCCTGCTCGTCCCAGGTTCCACCGGACGCGTACCAGCTGTCATGGTAATTGAGGGTATAATCGCCCTTGCGGCCGACGCTGATATAGCCCACCCCGATCCCGACGCCCAGCTTGGGGGTTAAATGGAGGATGGCCTCCCCGCCGAACTCGGAAACCAAGGACATCTTCTTCCAGCTGAAGGTCGAGGAAAAAGCGTCGCCCTCTGCCCAATCGGTGGCGTAGGCCTGCTCGCCCAGCCGGAACTTCTCCAAATCGCCGGCCCCGTTGAGGAGCATGGCCGCGCCGCCGTTGAGCTTGAAGCTCAGTTTGAGGGACGCCGCTCCGGGCGCCGCTAAGACCGCGACCAAGACAATCGCCAGACCCAAACCCATAAGGCTTTTTTTCATCCCGAAGGACTCCTTCCTGAAAAAGTCACCACTATATTTATAGAAGCAGAGGGATTTGTCAAATCCGCTTCGCGCTTAGTCCGAGTAAACGATTTCCGTGAGAGTTTCGTCAGCAGTCAGGGCAGCTGAGGAGGAAGCCATCCGGAGGCGAGCGGGCACGGTTCCTCGAAGAGGAGAGCGAGCCGAGGACTAAGCGGATTTTCCTCGCTGGGGAAAATCCGCGGGCTGACGGATCAGCTGACCTGACTGCGCCTGCGTCACGGCTTTGGAGATGCTTTCCAAGCCCGATTGACGAGCCCCTCAGTTTTACATACGATGAAGATGTTATGCCAACCGGGCGTCCGGATTTCTACGACATCCAGCGGTCCCAGCGGGCCAAGACGATCGGCCTTTTCGCCGTCCTCCTCCTCTTCTACGTCTTCGCCGCCGGCCTGGCCGCGCTGGCCCTGCTCCTGAGCGCCGGCCTCTGGGCCCCCGGACTTCGGACGCTATCCGGCCCTTTCCTGCTCAAGTCCGGCTCGGCCGTCTTGGGCTTTTCCCTCCTGATCGCCTTCATTCATTTCAGCGACGCGCGGCGCTCCGGAGCGGCCTACATCCTCAAACGCCTCCAGGCCGCCCCGCCCGAACCCGGCGACCGCTACCATGTCCGGTTCAGCGACACCTTGGACGAGATCAGGATCGCGAGCGGACTCCTTCGGGTCCGCGCCTACGTCCTTCCCGCCTTCGCCGTGAACTCCCTGGCGCTCATCGAGGCCGACGGAACGCCGGCCGTCGCCGTGACCGAAGGACTGCTGGCCGATTTCAGCCGGGACGAGCTTCAAGCCGTCGTCGCCCACGAGCTGGCCCACGTCGTCCGCGGCGACACGTTTTACCTGACCCTTGTCTGCTCGCTGGCCAACCTGTTCGAGCGCATCCGGGAGTCCCTCGAGCCGGACGTCGACGAGCCCGGGACCGGCCGGGGCGGCGCGCCCCCCATCCTTCTCTATGTGGTCGTCTTCATCTCTTCGATCGTCATGAAACTCCTGAGCACTCTCATCAGCCGGGAACGCGAAATCCTGGCTGACGCGGCGGCCGTCGAATTCGGACGAGATCCCGCCTCCCTCGCCCGCGCCGTCTACAAGGCCCACGTCAAGAATTCGTTCGTGGGCGATTTCGCGTCGAGCTACGGCCCCCTTTTCATGATCTCCCCTCAGCTCGAGCGGGAGTCCGAGGGTTTCTGGAGCCGTCTCTTCTCGACCCATCCTCCGGTCATGAAGCGGGTCAGGCTGCTGGCGGCGATGGCCCACAAGAGCGGCGCGGACATTATCCACCAGGTCCACGAGGAAACACGGGAGAGGGAAAAGGCCCGGGCCGAGCTCCACGCGGCCGAATCGGGGACCGCGGGCGCGGCGGCCGGCGGGAGTGGCCCGGTTCCCGAAGCCGGTACGGATGAGGCCGGCGATAAAGTCTGGCTCATCCGCACCTCCCGGGGACTGTGGGAGGGTCCGTTCAACCTCGAGGAGCTTCTTTTTCGGCCCAACTTCACTCCGCTCATTAGGGTCAAGGACAAAGCGGAAGGCGTCGAGGCCCGCGCGAGGGAATTTCCGGCCGTCCGGGCCGCCCTCGGTAGGCTGAACCGCCGCCGGCCGGTCCGCGAGGAGCGCGCCAACGCCTGTCCGCGCTGCCGCGCGCCTCTCGGCGACGCGTTCTACGAGGGCGTCGCCGTTAAAGCCTGCCCGGCCTGCGGAGGAAAGCTCGTCGACTTGGATGCCATGGAGAGGATCCTGGCCAGACGCGAAGTCGCTTTCGGGGAGGACCTCGTCGCCAAAGCGCGCGCCTTTCAGGAACGTTTCATCGACAATCCGGTCGGCACCCGGAAAATCAGCGAAGTCCGGCGCTCGGCGTTCGTCTGCCCGGCCTGCGGCTACCGGATGGCGCCCCGGCCCTACAACTATCAGTACATCGTCCCCGTCGACAAATGCCTGTCCTGCCGTAAGATCTGGTTCGACGCGGACGAACTCGAGATCCTTCAGATCCTGGTCGAGCGGAAGGGCCGGTTCTAAGGGCGATCAGTCGAATACGATCTCCAAGGCCTGGTAACGGGTGTGAACGAGCTCGACCGCCTGCTCGATGGCCGGCCCGGCCCCGGCGGCGCAGGCCTTCTCGAGCTCTTGAGTCGCCTCCAGAAGCTTGCCGGCGGCCGCCTGGTAAGCCTCGGCCTTAGATTCGAGCCGCTTGGACAGCGTCGCCTTGGTCACGGCCTCGGCCTTGAGCTTGAGGTCGGCGGCGACGGCCTTGATCTCGCCGTATTTCTTGTCCGGCAGATATTTATGGAAGATGACATAGAGAACCTTGTGGAACTCGTCGACTTCCTTGAGGACGGGACGGATGGACCGGACGAGCATCTCGTACTTGGCATGAAGGGTTTCAGCCGCGTCAAGGAGGGCCTGGTCATCGGTCCCGGCGGCCGCGGCTTTATAGGCTTCGACGGATTTCCTGAACTCGTCGACGCCGGCCTTCCACTTGGCCTCTTTATCCCTTAGGATGCCGGGGAGTGTCGCGGCATAGATTTTTCCGGCCAGCGTCTCGATCTGCGTAACGAAACCGCGCAGGGCCGCGATGTCCTTATTGGGATAGGCGTCATGCCAGATCGGATAGATGATCTCATGAAACGAATCGAGCTCGGGGACGAAGCTCTCCGTCTCCGAAGATTTCTGCTCTTGGGCGAATCCGGGAGCGCAGACGGCCAGGGCCAGGATGAGGGCGATCGATGCGATGACGGCTCTCTTGAACATTGGAATGACTCCTTTAAGAATTCAAGAAAAAGGGAGTACTATATACACCATTCCACGTCTTAAATCAAACGCGGAATCCCGTTCCAAAATTGCCGATAGAAATTATCTTCTCTGCACGGATCACAAAGTCGGGTGATCTCCGGAATTCCTGGGACACGATACCGAATTCAGAGATTCGGTTCATGTCCCGGAATTCCTCACCCACTTCTATCGGCAATTTTGGGTCCCGTTCCCCGCCGCTATTGTTGTTTGATAATGAGTTTGATCGTCTTGATCTCGTAGGGCCCGAGGGCCACGGCCAGCGAGGTTCCCGAGCCGAGCGGCTTGCCGTCCCCGGACGGCCGCTCGATGAGGTCGGTCTCGAAGGCCTCGACCGGCCAGGGGAACTCCAGCCGGGCCTCGGTCTTTTGCCCGAAGGTCTCGTAGAGCCTAACGACGATACCGCGCTCGGCGTAGCCCATCTCTTTCTTGAGCGCCGAGAGGACGACGTTATCGGGGCCGACCCGGATGAAGGAATGGACCGGAGGGAGCGGGCCTCCGTGGACCAGGGGCGTCCGGACAATCAGGGGATTGTTGAACTCCAAGGCCCGCCGGATCGTCCCGGCCTCCTTCCAGGTTCCCGGATGGGGATAGAGCGAATAGAGGAGCTCGTGGCGGCCTCGGTCGGCCTCCGGGTCGGGCGAGGTCGCGCCGTGGATCACGGAGAGCCTCAGGACATTGTCCTTGACGTCGAACCCATACTTGGAATCGTTGAGGAGGCTCAGGCCGTATCGGCCGGACCCGTCCGAAAGGTAGATCCAGCGTAGGGCCGGCACCTCGGTCCCGTCGGCCGGGCGGGCGACCGAACCGTAGGGAATCTCGAAGCGGGCGATCCCGTTCCGGACGTTGGCGGGAAAAGCGGCCTTGATCATGAGGTTGCGCTCCTGCCAGTCGAGCCGAACCCGGCAGTCGAGGCGCGCCAGGCCCCGGTAGAGGATGAGGTCCTGTTCGAACAACGAGTCCCGGAAGCGGCTTCGGACCCGGGCGACGGCCCGGACCGGACCCTGCTCGATGACTTCGACCTGAGCCCCGGCCTCGCCGATCCGGCCGACCGTCTCTTTGAGTCCGAGCTCCCAGGCCGACATCGACTCGGGCTCGTCCCGGATCGCTTCCAGGACGGTCCCAGCTCCGCCCAGGACTTCCCGGCCCGACCGCTTGTCGGTCAGGCTCGCGATCCAGCCGGAGGCCGGATCGACGACGACCTTGAGGACCTCGTTCTCGAGCTCGGAGGACGTCGCCCGAACGGCGGGCGACGCCGCGCTCTCCGAGGGCGTCACGCGATAGAGCCGGTAGCCGAAGGACGGGACGGATTCGGCGATGAAGACAATGCGGAACACCGTGAAGTGACCCTCGGCGCGCTTGTCCAGGACCTGGACCGGGACATCCTTCCCATCGCTGTCCGTGATCCGAACCGTGCCGGGCCAAGCCTGGCTGGCCCGGGCGTCGGGAGAAACAGCGACTTCAGCGAAGACCGGGTCGGTCCTCTCCCAAAAGAGAGGGTTGGCGACGAGGAGCGGGCTTCCGGCGCCTCGCGTATCGATCGCGTTCGCAATCGTTTCCAGCGAAAAATCGAGCGCCCTTTGGGCCCGGGCCTGGGCTTCGGCATAAAACTCCCGGACCTCGTCGTAGACGGGGCCGATGCTCGATCCGTCCAGGATGTCGTGGAACTGGTTGCGGAGGACGATCTTCCAGGCCTCATCCAAGTCCCGTTCCGGGTAGTAATCCCGATAGCCCGACGCGACGGCCAGGGCCGAGAACCGCTCCGCGGCGAGCAAGAGGCTTTCGGAGCGGCGGTTGTTCTTTTTGACCTCGGCCTGAGTCGTATAGCAGGCCGGAAAAGTGAAGTTCAGCTCCCGGCTGACGACGGGAAAACCCGCCGATTCCGAAACGATCTTCTTGAAGAAAGCGTCGGGGACGACAAACTCGAGCCTGGGCTGGCTCGGGTCCGACCGGAACTTCTTGATGGCCGCGATGTCGCTGTCGCGGGGACCTCCGCCGTGATCTCCCGCGCCGTAAAGGAGCATGAAGTCTTTAACGGGCGTATGGCGCGAGGCGTCGCCCAGGATATCGCGGACGCCGGCCTTGAGGTCGACGAGATACCAGCCCGGGGGGACATAGCCCAGAATCCGGGACCCGTCCTGGCCTTCCCACCAAAAGAAGGGCGTGGGCTGGGGATCCGGAGGGCAACGCTCGAAGACGTAGGAATCGATTCCTGCCTTTTTGAGAATCTGGGGCAACTGCCAGTTGTGGCCGAACGAATCGGGATTCCAGCCGACCTTGACATCGATCCCGAACTTGTCCAGAAAATAGCGTTTTCCGTAGAGAAGCTGGCGGGCCAGGGATTCGCCGTCGGGCATGTTGAGGTCGGGCTCGACCCACATCCCGCCGACGGGCGCCCAGGTCCCCTCCTTGATCTTAGCGGCGATGCGCCGGAAGAGATCGGGATTGCTCCGTTCGACGGCCTCGTAGAGCGCGGCCTGGCTCTGGGCGAAGGTCAGCCCGGGGAGTTTGTCCATCTGGGCCAGGGTCCCCCGGAAGGTGTGGGTCGCGATGTCAGCGACCGTCTCTTCCCAGCGCCAGAGCCAGCTGAGGTCTATATGGGCATGGCCGATGAGATGAGCCGTATAGGACCGGGGGTTGGTCAGAGCCGGGGGAGCCTTGGCCGCCTTCTCGTCCTGCCCGGCCCCGAGGGAGCCTTGGATGAGCAGGACGGCCGCCAAGACTAGGCTGCTCGAAAAGACACTCGGCTTACGTGGCGTCATGGCAGAGCCTCCTTGGAGGGAAACGATTCGGACCGGACCACGTCCCGATTATACTCTGAATCCCCCGGCTCGATTCAGCAGGTCGTGACGGCCAGGCCCTCGTCGCTGACCCGGAAATCGAAGAAGCGGGCGCGGTCGTTGGGAGGATCCTTCTCCAACCGGGTCCGGAGGGCGGCGGCCTCGGCGACTGACTTGGCTATAAGCAGAAGGAATCCCCCTCCCCCGGCGCCGAGAATAGTGGCTCCGTCGATATGGGGCCGGGCCCGGGCCAGGATCTCTTCGATGACGTCGTTCGTGGAATCGGGGTCGATCTCTTGCTTGAGCTCCCAGGCCGTCTCGACCAGCTCGCCGAAGCTCGAGATATCCTTGGCGGCCATGGCATCCGCCATCCGGGGCGGAAAGCCGTGGATCTCGTGGAGGGTCGCCAGCCCGGCCCGGTCGCGGTCCAGGTAACGTCCGACGACTTCATGGAGAATGTTCTTGGCGAGCCGGCGCAGTCCCGTATAGTAGAGCAGGGTCCGGCCGCCGTTCAGGCCCGGATCCAGGACATCGGGAGGAACGAAATGGATTCGGGGATCGGGAACCATGCCCGGCGCCGTCGTGATCATCTTGACGCCTCCGACCGCGCCCCCGACCTGGTCCTGCCAGCCGCCCCCGGTCGTCAGCTCCTGCTCGAGTCGAAGGACCTCGTGGAAGAGCTCCCGTGAGGTCAGGCTCCGCCCCATCATCCTCCGAATGACGGCGATCAGGACGGCCCCCATGATGCTCGAGGTCCCGAGGCCGCTCCCGCTCGGGATGGCGGCC
>JALHUR010000349.1 GCA_022867325.1 Candidatus Aminicenantota bacterium
GACAAGGAAGAGCTTCTGCGCCCCCAGCCGATAAAAGTCGCCGGCGGCCGCTTCCTGGGACTCCGTGTCGATTTTATTGATGACCGCGAACAGCGGTTTGCCCAGCTTCAGGAGCGATCCGAAGATCTCCTCCTCGGCCGGGGCGAGGTCCCGGCGCCCGTCGGCCATGAACAGGACGAGGTCCGCGCCCCGGGCGGCCTCCCAGGCCTTGTCGCGAATGGCCGCCGACAGGGGTTCGTCCTCGACGCCGAACAGGCCGCCCGTATCGACCAGAAGAAAGGGCTTCTCGTACCGGGAACAGAGGCTGATTAAAATATCGCGCGTCATCCCCGGCAGGGAATGGACCAGGGCCTTTTTCTCCCCCAACAGGCGATTGAACAGGGTCGACTTCCCGACGTTGGGTAAACCGACGATAACGACCTTGGGCAGCTTTTTCATGGGAACTCGGGGACTCGGCCTCTCAGCGGGCGATCAAGGACGTATCCGGCTGGAGGGCCAGTTCCAGGTTGACGTGGCCGGCCAGCGTATCCCGCTCCTGGCCGTCCACCAGGATAAAGACCTTCCGGATGGCTTTGATGTTCTGGGTCAGGGAATTGACGATGGAATAAACCGCGCAGATCTCGGAAGACGAGCCGGGCAGGATCCGCTCCTGGATATCTTTGGACAGATCGACGTAGGCCGTTCCCTCCTTGGTGATGAACAGCTGGATGAGTCTGGTCTCGGCCGGGATGGCCGCGACGAGTCCCGTGCGGGGGCCGGAGATGAGCTCCGTCACGACGGCCTTGGCCTCGTCCAGGGGCGGGCCGGCCGGGATCTCCCGTTCCTCGGCATGGAGGAGGTCGTCGTTGTCGGCCATGAAGTAGAGGGCGACCACCCTGGTTGCCG
Organism: Candidatus Aminicenantota bacterium; assembly: GCA_022867325.1. Taxonomy (GTDB): domain Bacteria; phylum Acidobacteriota; class Aminicenantia; order Aminicenantales; family JAFGBC01; genus JAFGBC01. Next base: position 886 of record JALHUR010000349.1, read on the forward strand.
GCGTCTCGGACGGTCCGGCCTTGGCCGTGGCCGCCGGCAGGTCGAGCGACTTCTTGATCTTCTCCCGGCCGCTCCCCGTAAAGAAAGCCAGGGCGAGGATTATCAGGGCGACCAGGAGAAGACCGGCCAGGATGATCTTCGTCCGTTCTCCGCCCGTTGCGCGTGTCGCCATGAATCGTCCTCAGGAAAAAATCTTGCGGAAGCCGAGAAGCCCGCGGTAGAGGGCTTGGACCACCTGGTCCTGAAACGCCTCGCTCCCGAGCTTCCGTTCTTCGTCCGGGTTCGAGATGAAAGCGACCTCGACCAGGATCGCCGGACAAGCGACTCCGGTCAGGACCTTGAAGGGCGCCTGTTTAATGCCGCGGTTGGCGGTCCCCAGCAGGTTGTTGAGCTCGCCCTGAACGATCTCGGCCAACTGGCTGCTTTGACGGATGAAACCCTTCTGGGCCATGTCCCAGAGTATCATCTTGATCTCGTCCTGGTTGTCGCCGGCGATGGTGTTTCCGTATTCCTCGGAGATGTTCTCGAGCTCGGCGAGCTTGCGGGACTCCTCGTCCGAGGCGTTCAAAGACAGGAAGAAGGTCTCGGGTCCTTGGGCGTTCCTCCGGTAGGAGCCGTTGGCGTGGATGGAAATGAACAGGTCCGCCTTGTTATTGTTGGCCAGGGCGGCCCGACTGTCGAGAGAGACATCCGTGTCGCGGTCCCGGCTTAGAATGACCCGGAAGGCCAGGTTCTTCTCGATGACGGCCTTGAGCTTGAGGGCCAGGCTCAACGTCACGTCCTTTTCAAGGGCCCCGAATTTGCCGCGGGCGCCCGTCTCCATCCCGCCGTGCCCGGGATCGATGACGATGGTCTTAACCTTCC
>JALHUR010000350.1 GCA_022867325.1 Candidatus Aminicenantota bacterium
CTAATCTTATTCACTTTTCTTATGTAGCAATACTCCATTTGTTTCATCTTATAGGACGGAGCTTTAATTAGCTTTTCTCATCTTTGTAATAAAAAAGGTAAACAGATAAGCGTCACCAATTAACTCAAACGCGGCCGGCCAGCTGGCCGCAGGCGGCCAGGATGTCCGCGCCCTGTGAGCGGCGCAGGGTGACCGGGATGCCCCGGGTCTCGAGGCGGCGCTTGAACGCCTCGACCTCTCCCCGGGTCGGCGTCTGATAGGATAATCCGAGGACCGGACTGTAGGAGATCAGGTTGACCTTGGCCCAGAGCTTTTTCGAGATTTCGGCCAGCCCCTCGGCATCGGCCGCGCTATCGTTGACGCCCCGGATCAGAATGTACTCGCAGGTCATCTTCCGCCCGCCGCCCTGAACAAAGCGCTCGCAGGCGGCCAGCAGGTCCTTGAGCGGGTATTTCCGGTTGATGGGCATGAGATCGCTCCGCAGCTTTTCCGTCACGGCGTGCAACGACAGCGAAAGATTGACCTGGAGCCCCAGCTTCGCAAAGCGCTCAATGCCCGGGATGTGCCCGGCCGTCGAGACCGTCATCCGGCGCGCGGCGAGCCCAAGCCCCCGGCGGTCGTTGAGGATGCGGAGGGCTTTTTCCAGATTGTAGAAATTGTCGAGCGGCTCGCCCATGCCCATGACCACGATGTTGGTCGGGATGAGGCCCGTCGCGCCGCGTACCGCGAGGACTTGGCCGACGATCTCGCCCGCCGTGAGGTCGTGCTTGAATCCGTCGAGTCCCGACGCGCAGAAGACGCAGCGGAACTTGCATCCGGCCTGGCTCGAGAGGCAGACCGTGGCCCGCTCTCCGGTCGGGATCAGGACGGTCTCGATAATGACACCGTCATGAAGCTTGAAGACGAGCTTCTCGGTTCCGTCCTTGGACTTGAGGCGTCCGTAGAGATCGAGCCGGCGTGGCCCGAACAGTTCGGAAAGACGATCCCTGAGCGCCCGAGGAAAATCCGTCCAACGCTCGAAGTCGAGCTCTCCCCTCTTGAAGAGCCACAGGTAGGCCTGCTCGGCGCGAAAGCCGGGTTCGCCGATGTTCTCGAAATACGCCCGCAGCTCTTCGAGCGTCAACCCTGAGATGTCTTTATTGGAAGACACAATACTTTCTCACATGTCTTATATTATATCTGGGCGTTCACTGGAACCCAAGACTACAAAAACATTCATAGTCCTGGATTCGGGAATAACTGGGGACAGGGATTAGCGTCACCTATTGAATATGGACCATGAGCCAGAGAAGAAAGAGGATGACGCCGACCAGGAGCCAGCTCCCTCCGAAACCGAGGACGTCCTTCCAGCCCGGCTTCATGATCTCCCAGTTCGACCGCGGCCAAATCTTCCGGGCCCGGAACTTGTCCGGATCGGCGTAAGCGTCAGCTAGGGCCTTGGCTTCCGCCTCCGGCGTCGGCTGGATCGGCGTGTGCATCTTGGCAAAGAACCGGTCGAGGTCGGGCTTGGCGACCGGCTTGGTGACCAGGCTCAAGAGAAAGAGAAAGAGGAAGGGAAACAGGGCGTCGAAAAAGAAGCGGGCCGCGCTAAGCTGGGCTTTCGACCAGCCGGCGAAGTCGATTCCGAGCCAACTCAATACCCAGATCTCGGCGTGGAAGCGGCCGGTTCCGACTTTGGCCGATCCCGGATTCTCGGGATCGACCCGAACCGTCTTTTCGAAGAAGATCGCCGCCGGCTCGGCCGTGACCTGCCTCCGGATCCGCTGACCGATCGCTTCCGCCCGCCCCGCCTCCAAGTCGGCATGGACGGCTTGGGTCTCGACCCAGCGGACCTGCGCCCGTGTTTCCTTGAGGAAGGCGGGGTTCGTCCTGGCCCAGTTCAGAGTTTGAAAAACGTTGGGGATGACGGCGTAGACCAGGAAGCAAACCGCGACCTGGGCGATGACGGCGGTTTTCGTCAATCGCCGCCAGACGAAACCGAGCCAGATGGCAGCCCCGAACACTGCCGGAAGCGAGATGAAGTACTTGAACAGGTCGAGAAGATTTCCGACGAACAGGGCGGCCCCGACGCCGCCGACCAGGGTCACGGCGATGGCGACCCGGCCGACCGCGATCAGGTGCCGGTCCGACTTGGGCTTGACGAAGGGCTGGTAGAGATTCCGGATGAACAGGGCCGAGTAGGAGATGCTCGCTCCGGACAGGGACGACATCTTGGCCGCCAGGACCCCGGCCATCATCAGGCCGATCGCGCCCGGGAAGAGGAGGTCCATGGTCATCGTCCCCCAGATCATGTCCGGGTCGTGGAGCTTCCCGCTGTAGAGGGCGATGGCCAGCAATCCGGTCAGGGCCCAGAAGAGCATGATGAAGCGCTTGAAGAACATCCCCCCGATCATCCCGAACCGGGCCGTCATCTCGTCCTTGGCCGAGCCGGCCGTCTGCATGCCCGGGGCCGAGGCGATGATCGAGACCAGGTTGGCCAGGACCATAGCCAGGATCGTATACCAAGCGTACTCGCTGACGGAAGCCGAGCCGAACAGCGCGAACATGAAATCGGGGACGGCGGCGTGGAGCCCGGAGAACCCGCCGACCTTGGCCAGCCCGATCGGGATGAGAAGGAGGGAGAAGGTCGTGATCAGGACGCCCTGAATGACGTCGGTCAGGACGGCCGCGAAGAACCCGCCCAGGATCGTGTATATCCCGACGATAATCGTGTAGATGGCGTAAATGACAAACGGGTTCGTGTAGGAGACGACCGAGCGCAACTCCCCCTTTTTATCGCGCTCGCGGAGCTCGGCCAGCCGGACCGCCTCGTCCGCCCCCAGGCCGGTCCCGTCCCGCTTGGCCTCGAGGGCGCGGAGCTCGCGGAACATTCCGACGCTCGCCCGCTCGGCGGCCGTGTAGCTGGCGGCCGGTTTGGGAGTCAGGGCGATCATGGTCTTGGCCGCGACCATATAGCCCACGCCGTTCCCCAGGAAGGCCATGAACAGGGTGAAGACGGCGAAGGCGGCGCCCAGAAAACGGCTCTTGAAACGCTCGCTGAAGAAGTCGCCGATCGTGACCAGCCGGACCCGCCGGAAAAAGCAGGTCGTGAACCAGTAGAAGGGCGTCAGGAACAGGACCAGGTACTGGATCCACATGCCGCCGATCCCCTGGCGGTAGACCTCGCGCGAGACGACGATGGCCTGGTCTGCGTTGGTCGAGGTCCCCAGGTTGAGGAAGAACTGGTAGAACTTGCCGAGCCGGCGGCCGGCCATGTAAAAATCCTCGGCCGAGTGCGTCCTACGGGAAGCCCGCCAGCCAAGGGCGAGCATGATGGCGACGAAGACGACGATGATGGTGAAATCGAGGATGTGAAGGCCCAGGACCGTCATCGGCGCCAAACGCTCAGAACTCGACGGCGTACTTGCCCAACAGCTCGTCGGCGAGCGCCCAGTAGGCGGCCACGGCCCGCTCGGCCAGATCGAGGCTGTAGCGGGTCAGGAAGGCGCGGGCCTTGGCAGGGTCGGCCTTGTGGAGGGCGAGAGCCTCAGTCTCGACTTTGGCTTGTTCGGCGAAGGCGCTGTTCTCGATCCCGGACCAGACCTTCTCGATATCCATGGTCATCGCCTGCCAGCGGAGGAGGGCCAGCTTGCTCACGGTGCGGAACGCCCACCAGGCGCAATCGCGGCGGAACCCCCAGCGGCCGTCCACCGTGTACGAGGCCGGCATCCGGGCGATCCCGATGTAGAAAGGCGTGTGGGGAGTCGTGGCCGGATTGTCGTAGCCGATCCAGACGACCCCTCCGATCGGGTCCGGAAGCCAGCCCCGGGATTGAGTGACCTGGAGGTAGGTCGCGGCGGGCGAGCAGATCGTCCGCTCGCGCTTGATGTGGAGGAGCTCGCGCCAGTCGCCGTTGAGAAACGGGTGGGCGACCGGGCTCTTGACGGCCTCGCCCTTCTTGTTGACTGTGGTCAGGGTCCTAGTCATATCGTAGGCCGTATCGGCGTAGGTGTCGCGGAAAATCCTGAGGATATCCCCAACCGTGACCTTTTTCTCGGGCTTGACCGAAAAAGGATAGTTCTCGGACTCGGGGTCGAGGCCGAGCGAAGGCGCCAGCAGGCTCAGGGCCCGCCATTCGCGGCGCCGGCTGTAGAGGCTCGTCCTCGACTTGGGGGCGTAGGCGTAGCAGAACTCGAAGGGCTGGCCGGACGCCTTCGACCAGAATCCGAGCTCTTCGGCCAGGGACACGACATTGGGCGAAGCCATGAAACGCTCCGGGTCCGCAAGGTTCACGGCCCGGATCCTGGAGGCGTTGGCCGAGACGCCGATTTCGTCGTCGGGCACCCGCTGGGCCGCCCAGACCGCGCCCTTGCGCCCCTTGCCCGGTCCGAAGATTTCGAAATGCCAGACCTCCTTGGTGTCGGCGAAGGTGAAGCACTCGCCCCAGTCCGTATAGCCGTAGCGGGACGTCAAATCGTCCGCGACCCGGATGGCCTCCCGGGCCGTCGCGGCCCGCTCAAGGATGTGCCGGTAGAGCTCGGGCGCGTCGATCAAGCCCTCGTCGCTCTGGAGTTCGGCCCGGCCGCCGATCGTCGTCTCGCCGATCGCGAGCTGGCGCTCGTTCATGATCGGGTAGGCGGCGTTGAGATAAGCGTAGGTTTCCGGGACCTGGGGAATCTCCCCCGTCTCGAGCCGGTCCTTATCGTCCGGTCCTTTGGTCCTCTTGGCTTCGAAATAGACCTTGGCCGTCGCGCCGGGCTTATGCTTGGCGTGGGGAACTATCGTCATCCAGGTCCGGTCGGTCGAGCTGTCGCAGGAATGGGAGGTCAGGGTCGAGCCGTCGGCCGAGGCGATCCGCCCGACGAGCAAGCTCGTGCAGGAGTCAAATTCCGGCTCGGCCCGAACGCCGTCCGGCGCCGCCGCGGCCGTCCACAGGACGAGCCCGATAACGGCCGGGAGCAGAACCTTCCATGCTCCGGTGAAGAGATTCCGATCGTGTTTCGTTTTCATGAATTCCTCTTATCCTCGATTAGCCGACAGGCCGCGACCGTTTCTCCGCTATTTCCGGGCAGTAAAACCGAGCGCGACATGCCAACCAGTTAGGGGGGAAACGGCAAACTCGACGACCTTGTCCTGGCCCTCGAACTCATAGCTGGTCGTTCCTTCCTTTTTAGCAAGGATCTCCCTGACGGACAGGGCCAGGGTTTCGCTCCTCATCTTCGCCGGCTCCTCCAGCAGCCACTTCGGGTTGCTGTGAAGGGCGGTCTCACCCCGGTCGTTCAAGGCGAAAAAGACCATGTTAGCGGGAAGCGCAATCTCCTTGGCAAGGCGATCGCTGAGTCGTTCGAGATAGACCGAGGCGCCGATGGCGCCGACAAACGTTCCGTCCTTGATCATCGGGACGGCCAGCACGGCCGCCTTCTTTCCGGTCGAGAGGCTGACGACCAGCTCGCCGACGACCTCACGGCCGGATACCAGACGCGCGAAGTAGGGACGATCCCTGACGTTTTTACCGGTCAATCCCATTTCCGAGTTGAAGTACGAACCGTCGGGGCGGATATAAAGAACGACCGACGGGATCTGTTCCTTCATGATCTCGACAAGGAGATCCCTCAGCCGGTTCCAATCGCCGGAGCGCACCTCTTCGGTGACGGCCGCCGCCCGCAGAGAACTCATGATCGAGGAAAGGTGGGCGTCGGCCATCGAGAGGAGGGACATCAAACCCCTATGCAGGTCGATTTTGAGCGGTTGAGACGGATCGCCCGTCTGACCGCTCCCCCGATCGACCGCCCGGGCCGCGGACCATCCTGTCAGCACGAACAGGACCGCCAGAATTAAACAAGTCGTCCTCATCGGGCCTCCTTTTCAAATCGTTCCGGGCATCACGAATCACTCTGCGTTCATTATATGATTTCAAGGAAAGATTTCTATCTATTTTTAGGACGAGCCATGGACTCCCGTTTTCTGCCGATTGACCCCGTGCGGCGATTCTGGTATAAGGGCCGATATGGCTTCCGCCCTTGATTCGCTCCTCCGCGTCCCCCACATCGGCGAGATCTTCTCGCTCGGGGCCGGAGTGGTCTGGTCGTTCGCCGTCATCCTCTTCCGCGTCTCGGGGCGGACCGTTCATCCCCTGGCCCTCAATTTGTTCAAGAACGTGTTCGCCGCAACGCTGGTCATCCTGACCGCCCTCGTCTTGGGCCTGCCCCTCCTGCCCGCCCTGGGCGCCCGCCCCTACGCGATGATGATCCTGAGCGGAATCCTGGGGATTACCATCTCGGACACGCTGTTTCTGGCCAGCCTCAACCTTCTCGGCGCCAGCCTTTCGGCGATCGTGGACTGCTTCTACAGCCCGTTCATCATCGGGCTCTCCCTCCTCTTCCTGGGCGAGCGGATGAGCGCCCTCCAGCTCTTCGGCGTCGCCCTGATCATCTCGGCCGTCCTGACCATCACCCAGAAGAAGCATGAGCGGGCCATCCCGCGCCGCGACCTCATGCTCGGAACCGGGCTGGGGATCGCGTCCATGTTGACGATGGCGGCCGGGATCGTCATGATCAAGCCCCTCCTCTCCTCCGTCCCGCTTGTCTGGGCCATGTTCATGAGGCTGGTTGGGGCGGCGGCCTCCCTCGGGATCGTCTTCGCTTTCCACCCCAAACGGGCGGAACTCCTCCGTCCTCTGACCCGCGGCGCGAACTGGCGGACGATGGCCCCGGCGGCCTTCCTGGGAACTTACATCAGCCTGATGGCCTGGATGGCGGGGATGAAATACACCTTCGCTTCGGTTGCGGCCGCCCTCAGCCAGCTCAGCTCGATCTTCATCTTCATCCTGGCGGCCGTGTTCCTCAAGGAAAAAGTCACGCCCTGGAGGATCCTGGCGATCGGACTCGCCTTCCTGGGGGCGTATCTCGCGGCGGTCGGATAAAGATTAAAGGCCGCCCTGGGCCGCGGCCAGCTTAAGGTCGATCCAGAAGGAATATTTCTTGGGGCCGCGCGCGAACCCGGAGGGTCCCTCCCGGCCGGCGTCGGCGCCCTCATCGCCATCCCGGATCGAACTCTCCATCGAGGTGTCCATGGACACGGCCTGGCTCCCCATGGCGGCCCGGCGGGCCATCATGGCCTTGCGCATGTCCTCGGTCATCCCGCCCCATTCGAACCCCAACTTGACCGCCGCGCCCGGCGCCGCGCCGATCCCGCCCGGCTGGCCGGTCCGGCTGAGGGGGATCCTGAACTCGTAAACGGCGACTTTGTCTTTGAGGGCGTTCCTGAAAAAAGGAGGTTGAGAGAGAGAGGCCTCGGTCGCGGCCGGAGCCGACTTGTCCGGATTTTTATTGATGACGTTGCTCTCATAAACAATATAGTAAGGCCGGACCAGCAGCTCTTTCTTTCGTTCCTCCGAAAGCGTCTGGCCTTCCTTCTCCCAGACGGCGATAAGCTCCTGGGGCGTCACCCGCCGCGCCCTGAATATGATCCCGTTGTCTTTTTTCTTCTTGCCCTCGGCGTTGAAGTAAACGGTCATGCCCGTCGCGTCGATCGAGCTCAAATATTTCGGGTCGTTGAAGACGAAGACAAGGTAGAGATCCTTGCCGTCGTTCCGGAAGCCGTAAGAGACCTTCATGTCCTCTTCGGGCGTCAGGGCCTCGGCCGTCCATTCCAGGTCCAGGCCGTCGACCTTGAGCGGCTCGACCGTCCATCGGCTTTGAACGGATTTATCCTTGGCCGAGCCTATTCCGGAGAAAGACAAGAGCATCAGTCCGATGACAAAGGAGAGAAAGAGAAGCTTGCGATATATCATATTGACCTCCCTGAAGCTCCACGGCCTTACGTCCGTGGGATCTACACTTTGCAGGCATTGGAGCGCGCACACGAATCGTTTCCGGTTCATGAGCACTGCAAAACCGCTGCACCCATGGAGCCCTTGATACGGCCACATGAGTAATTCGCTACCGAAGCTCCGCACTTTGACTTCAGCAGCTCCGCGCTTCGCCAGCGTCGGAGCGCCTGTCCCGCGAAGGGGATTGAAATCGAACATATATTACACCGGCCGGCCGCCCATGACAAACGGAAGGATGGAGCTTTTAAGCGACACGAAGCGGCCACGGCGAAGTGAAGACGGCCTCTCTAATGGGCGAGCAGACGGCGGATTTCCTCGACCCCGCTCGCCGCGTCCGGGGCGTAGCCCGACGCCGCGATCTTCTTGGCGAAATCGAGGGTGACCGGCGCGCCGCCGATGATGACCGGAGTCTTGAGGCCGGCCGCGCGCAAGGCCTCGACGACGTTCTTCATATGGACCATGGTCGTCGTCAGCAGGGCGGACAGGGCGACGACGTGGGCGTTGTGGGTCTTGACGGCCTGGACGAAGGCTTCGGGTGCGACATCGGCCCCGAGGTCCACGATCTTGTATCCGGCGCCGCGGAGCATCATGGCGACCAGGTTCTTCCCGATGTCGTGGAGATCCCCCTTGACCGTCCCGATGACGACGACGCCCTTGGGCTCGATCCCGTCCCGGACCAGGAGCGGCTCGAGCCGGGCCAGCCCGGCGTGCATGGCCCGAGCGGCGACCAGGACCTCGGGGATGAAGACCTCGTTGTTCTTGAACATGACCCCGAGCTTTTCCATGGCGGCGATCAGGCCTTCGTTGAGGATGCGGACGGTCGGGATCCCGGCGTCCAGGCTTTTCTGGACCAGGGCCACCACCTCGTCTTTCTTCCCTTGAAGCAGGGCGTCTTGGAGTTCGGTCAACATAAGTCCCTCTCCTTGAGGCATTTCGGTCAGTATTTTATGTCATGAAGACCGCTTAAAAGTCAAGCAGGCGAAAAGAGCGGCCGACGGCCAGGGCTCGGGACGGAACTTTTTTTATCTCCCCCTCGTATCTTCTGGTAAGATGTAAGTAATTCTCCGTTAGGAGGGACTTCCATGATCGCCAGAAAAATCATCGGAACGCTCATCATCGTCCTGATCGGATTGCCGATCCTGTTCGGGATTATCTGGGCCGTCGGGCTTGTCAGCGCGACCGTCTCGGCCGAGTTCCTGTCCGAACTTCCTCGCCGGATCATCTCGGAAATTCCGGACAAGGCGGACGAGATCTTCCGGATCGCTCAGGATGAGGCCGAAATCGCCGACCCTGAGACGCGCGCCTGGTTTCAAGCGGCCGCTAAAACCGGGATCTCGCCGCGGGAGTTGATGGCCAAGACCGGCCTCCTGGACTGGATGCAGGGCGAGCTGACCGATTCCCTGCGGAGCATCGGCGGGATGCTCCGGGGGGAGGAACGGCTCCGGTCGATCTCCCTCAACTTCCGGCCCCTCAAGCAGGCGCTCCTCCATCCGGAGATGGACCGCTTCCTTGAAGAAACGCTTAAAAACCTCCCGCCCTGCGACGAAGCGGGGCTGAAGCGCTGGCAGGAATTGGCCCTCTCGGGCGGGGCCGGACACAAGCTCCCCGCCTGCATTCCCGACGCGGCCGTCGCCAAAGACGTCCTTCTCAGCGCCCGCAATCGGGCGGTCTCGCGCATGGACGACGAGGTGCCGTTCTTCGAGGACGTCCGTCCCCTCCCGATCTTCCGGATGGGGATTTCCCGGCCGGTCACGATGCTGTCCTATGCCCTGTTTCTGATCCCGGCCTTGTTCATTTTCGTGGGCGCGCTCATCGCCGCATCTTCGCGCGCGGGGCTTCTCCGTTGGTCGGGCTTTTCCGTGATGGCGGGAAGCCTCCCCGTCCTCGTGCTCGCCTTCGTGATCAAACGCCTTTCTCTCTGGGCGATCACCGGCGGGCCCTTCGCCTGGCGGGGTCCCTGGACGTCGGAGCTGGGGGATCTCGTCCTGGTCAAGCTTCGCTGGATCCCGATGCGCATCGTCGACCAACTGTTTTCTCCGGTGATCCAGGTGGCGGCCGTCGTCGCGGTCGTGGGCGTAGTCCTGGTCGCCTTGTCCTATTCCATGAGACGCGCACCGGCGGCGCCGACCGCCCGCTGAACGCGCCGCAAGGCGGCCGGGCGGGACAGGGTCCGTCCCGGGATGCTTTTAAGGAACGGTATACCCCTATAGCCAGGCCGTGCCCGTTTTTGATATTATTTGGGCATTCCCATGAAGCCATTCAGGGTCGGAATCGACGCCTACAGCCTCAAGCCGCTCGGATTGTCCGCGGCGGAGCTCCTGGACTGGGCGGCCGCCCACGGGGCCGACGGCGTCCAGTTCTCCGAAGTCCCGCTCCCGGCCGGCGGCTCCCCCGACCTTCCGTTCCTGGACGATCTCAAGAGCCGCGCCCGCGCTAAAAGCCTTTACCTCGAGTGGGGCGGCGGTGAATACATCCCCTTCGACCTCGAAACCGGCCGTCCCAAGGACATCGTCTCCATCAACCGGCGCGCGGCGGAACAGGCCCGAGCCTTGGGCGTCCGCATCATTCGCTCCTGCTCGGGCGGGTTGATGCGCTGGACAAATGACGGGCCGGCGACGGAAACGCTCGTCCGCGCCGCATCCGACAGCCTCAAGTCCCAGCTTCCCATGCTCCGGGATCTCGGGGTGACGCTCGCCATCGAGACCCACTTCGAGTTCACGACCTTCGAGCTCGCCAGGCTTCTCGAGGGAACCGGCGCCGAACCGGGCGGCCCTCTCGGGATCTGCCTCGACACCATGAACCTCCTGACCATGCTCGAGGACCCGCTCTCGGCGACGCTCCGGGTCCTGCCCTGGATCGTCTCGACCCATATCAAAGACGGCGGCCTCCTTCTCGACGAAGCGGGACTCATCTCATTTCCGGCCGAGGCCGGCCGGGGAGTCATCGACCTGCGCGGAATATTGGAATCCCTGTCGTCGCTCGACCGGGAAGTGACTTTATCGCTCGAAGATCACGGAGGCCGATTCACGATCCCCGTCTTCGACGCTCTCTTCCTTTCGCGCTTTCCCGACCTCGAAGCCGCCGAATTCTCCAAGCTCCTCCGGTTGGCCGCGCGGACCGAAGCCCTGGCCCGCCGCGAAGCCCTCTCCGTCGTCGACCGCGGGGATTGGCCGGCCCTCTGCGAGGACAGGGTCAAACGCGGGCTGGCCGCCGTCCGGGCCGTCGTCCAAAGCGGCCGGGACGCCGCCCGCTGAGGATCGCGACATGGCCGCCCACGAATCGTTCGCATTCGGGACCGGAAAGGAGCTCCTCGACAAGGCGCGGGAGCTCGGCGTCGACCTCCCCTACTCCGACGACATCTCCCCGCTCTTCATGAAAGCGGTCGTCGCCGGCCGGACGTTTGCCAACCGTCTGGCCGTCCTCCCCATGGAAGCCGCCGATGGAGAAGCCGACGGAGCCCCGACGCCCCTGACGGCGCGCCGCTACGAAAGATACGCGGCCGGCGGCGCGTCCTTGATCTGGTTCGAGGCGACGGCCGTGACGCCCGAAGGCCGATCCAACCCCCACCAGCTTATGATCACGGCCGAGACCAAGCCCGCCTTCAAACGCCTTGTCTCCCGCGTCCGGAAAGCCGCCCGCGCCGCGGGCCGGGATCCCCTCCTGATCCTCCAGTTGACCCATTCCGGCCGCTTCTCGAAACCCGAGGGAATCCCCCAACCCGTCATCACCCAGCGGAGCCCCTTCTTGGACGGGCTTCACAGCCTGCCCGGGAACTATCCGCTCCTCGACGACGGAAGCCTCCAGGCCATTCAGGACCGCTACCTCAGCGCGGCCCGTATCGCCCGCGAAGCCGGCTTCGACGGCGTCGACGTCAAGGCCTGTCACGGCTACCTTGTCTCGGAGCTGCTCGCCTCCTTCACCCGCCGCGACAGCCGCTACGGCGGGTCCCTGGCCAACCGCTCCCGATATCTTCTGGAGACCCTGGCCCGGATCAGGAACGAATCGCCCGGCCTCGTCCTGACAAGCCGTTTGAGCGCCTACGACTCCATTCCCTCGCCCTTCGGGTTCGGCGTCGACGAGGACGATCCCGGCCGGGAAGACCTGACCGAGCCCATCGCCGTCGTCCGCCGGCTCATCGAGTCGGGAGTCTCGCTCCTGAGC
>JALHUR010000351.1 GCA_022867325.1 Candidatus Aminicenantota bacterium
CCAAGTCCATCCGCAGCCTCCTCGGCCGCCGGGACGACCCTGTCGACTCGGACTGGTTCGCCTTCTGTGTCGATCCGTATTACGACCACCGCACGGGCTACAGGTTCGAGGTTAACCCCGCCGGTTCCATCCAGGACTCCACGTTGGCGAACGATGTCAACGAGGACCACACGTGGGACGGCATCTGGGACTGGAAAGCCCAGGTCAACGGGGACGGGTGGGTCGTGGAGATGCGGATCCCTTTCAACCAGCTCCGCTTTCCCAAGAAGGACGTGTATGTCTGGGGCGTGGACTTCCGGCGGATCATCAAGAGAAAAAACGAGAAGGGCGGCTTCGTCTGGGTTCCCAAGGACCAGATCGCCTATGTTTCACGCTTCGCCCGGCTGGAGGGCATCAAAGACATCAGACCCGGGCGCCACATCGAGATCGTTCCCTATACGGTCGGGCAGGCCCAGTTCAAACCGGCCGAAAGAGGCAATCCGTTTGAGAAGGGGCACAAGTACCTGGGAAACGCCGGCTTCGACCTCAAGGTCGGACTTAAAAGCAACCTGACCCTGGACGCAACGGTCAATCCGGATTTCGGCCAGGTCGAGGTCGATCCGGCGGTCATCAATCTTTCCGCGTATGAGACCTATTACGAGGAAAAGCGGCCTTTCTTCATCGAAGGGGCGAGCCTTTTCAACGGCTTCGGCCGGGGCGGAATCTATATTAACGCCAACATCAACTGGCCGAGCCCGACGTTCTTCTACAGCCGGCGCATAGGCCGCTCACCGCAGGGTTACGTGACGAGGGACGGGTCCGTCAGTTTCCCGGACCGTTCCACGATCCTCGGCGCCTTCAAGCTGACCGGTAAAGTCGGGAACGGCTGGAACGTCGGGTTCGTCAACGCCTTGACGTCCCGCGAATACGCGGAAGTGGATTCCTTCGGATCCCGTTTCAGGGAGGAGGTCGAACCGTTCTCCTATTACGGCACGTTCCGGGCGCAGAAGGACATCCATGAGGGCCAGAGCGGCTACGGCATCATCGCCACGGGCGTCCTCCGGGACGTCCGCGATCCGGGCCTCGAAGGGACCCTCAACAAGAACGCCTTGAGCGTTGCGTTCGACGGCTGGATCTTCCTGGATAAAAAGAGGGCCTGGGTCCTCGGCGGCTGGGTCGGAGGCACGCGCGTCGAGGGGAGCCGGGAGGATATCTTCAGGCTCCAGAATTCCTCCATGCATTACTACCAGCGGCCGGACGCGACCCATGTCAAGCTCGATCCCGAAGCCACTTCGCTTTCCGGATGGGGAACGCGTTTCCACCTGGCCAAGCAGCAGGGGAGTTTCCTCTTTCTGGCGTCCTTCGGAGCCCTTTCCCCCGGCTTCGATCCGAACGACATCGGGTTTCAATACAACAGCTCCGACAAGATCAACTACAGCATCCTCCCGGCCTATCAATGGACGAAGCCGGGCAAGGTCTTCCGGAACCTCCTCATCATCGGCGGACCGTTCGGGAACTACAATTTCGGGGGGACCAAGGTCTGGGAGGGGGCCCTGGCTTCGATCGAGGGCCAGTTCCTGAACTACTGGGGATTCAGCGCTATGGTAGCTTATAATCCCAAAACCACGAGCGATAGCCTGACCCGGGGAGGCCCGCTTGCCGCGATACCGGCCGGACACCAACTCGACCTCCAGCTCAGCAGCGACAGCCGGAAGGCCGTCGTCCTGGAATGGCAGAGCTCCATCTACCGGCGGCCTGGCGAAGGGCAGGAAGTCTCGGGCGGCCCGAGCTTGCGATGGAAGCCGAGGACAAACATCAACCTGTCCTTCGGACCCCAATATTCCAGGAGCACCAGCCAGGTCCAGTGGGTGACACGGATTCCCGATCCTCTGATGACGTCGAC
>JALHUR010000352.1 GCA_022867325.1 Candidatus Aminicenantota bacterium
AAGAGTCGCAGGAGAAATAGCAAGTTACAGTAAAAAGAAAGAGCTGCAAACATTCAAACATAAACCTTACCGAATCATTGCCAAAAACGAAGATGTTAAGTGGATTGATGATACAACTTATATCCGCAGAGATTCCCGGCCAGGCTCAGGTCGCCGGCTCCGTATCCGGGAACGGGAATGAGCTTCATGGCCAGCCCATAAACCGCCATGAGCAGGACGGCGGCCGTCGCCCTCACCCTCCAATTCCCTTTCAAATAGAGGAGCGCCGCTATGAGATAACAGATCGCGATCCGCTGGAGGACGCCCGGGATCCTGAGGGTCGCCAGATTGAACTTGGGGACGAGGTTGAGGAAAAGCCCCAGGCTGAAGATGATGACGGCCCTCGAAACGATCTTGGCGATAAGGTCGACGGCCCGAATGCCTTCGTCTTTGCGCCGGCCCAAGGCCAGCGGGATGGCGACGCCGACGATGAACAGAAAAAAAGGAAAGATCAGGTCGGTCGGCGTCCAACCGTGCCAGGCGGCATGCCGCAGCGGCCAGTAAACATGGTCCCAGCTGCCGGGATTGTTTGCCAGGATCATGGCCGCGATCGTCAGGCCGAGGAACGCGTCGAGGGATATAAGCCGAGCGCTTTTCTCCGCCATTGCTAAAACTTCTCGGTCATCGCAGGAAAGCTCTTTTATACCAAGTCCTCAGGACTTTTTCAGCCGTCTTCCCGTGGGGCGAATACCCCTTGTCCGCGGCGCCGCCCTCGTCCGGATCGGGCGACCACTGCCACCAGTACATGCCCCGAAGCCAGTCCTCCCCCTGGATCGCCCGGAAGGCCGCTTCGTAGGCGTTGGATTGGACTTCAAGGTCGACCGGCCCGTCGCGCTGCCAATCCCAAGGATTCTGGGCGCCGCCCCGGATGCTCCGGTAGCCGATTTCGGTCAGGATCAGCGATTTGCCCCATCGGCGCGCCAGAGCGCGAAGCTTCGCGAGGTAGCGCGACCAACCGGCGGCGAAATCCCCGACGGCCGGATGGATCTCCTCGGTCAGCGTCGGGTAAGCGTCCATCCCGATATAATCCAGGGCGTCCCACCAGCGGACGGCCTCCGGTTTTGTCTCGACCTGGTCGTCCGCGTAGATGAGCCGGCCTTTATAGACGGCCCGGACGGCCGCGATCGTCTGGCGCCAGTCATTTTCCCGGCCTACGGTCGAATCGAGCTCGCATCCGACGCAAAATATGTCCGCGCCCAGGTTCTCGGCCATCGCAGCGTAATGAACGATGAACTCCCTGTAGGATGCGAACCAAATAGCCCATTCCGATTCCGTGAATCCGATGCCGATCTCTCCTCTCCAGCGCGAGGGCTCGCGCAGAAGGTCGACGTGGGGCTTGAGTAAAACCTCCAGCCCGAGGCTTTTCGCGTAGCGGATGATCGTGGACAGAGAGGAATCCGTCGGCGTTTCTTGCCCCGTCCGGCTGATGACCGTGGACTTGATCGTGTCCTGATAGCCGGTCACAAGGGCTTGAACCCAGCGGGCGTTGGCGGCCGCGAGCTCCCTCATGGCCAAGCGGGGTCCCTCGCCCTCGTAGGCCCCGCTCCAGTATCCGGTATAAGCGATCCCTTTCTGGAAGGCCGGGAGCGGGCCTTTGGGATCAACCGCGGGAGCCCCGGCCGTCGCACAGGAGGCGAGGAAGATCACGGCCAACGATGCGATCCGGCTGACT
>JALHUR010000353.1 GCA_022867325.1 Candidatus Aminicenantota bacterium
AACTTCGCCTTCTTTTCCTCGTTCCAGGCATACTGCTGAAAAGACGGCTGGTCCACGAACCGATACCAGGAATAGGTCACGAGCGAGCCGTCAGCCAGGCGGACCTGGAAGGGACCCTTGACGGGACCGGGACGGCCCCAGGCCCCTCCGGCCGGCGAAGTGTAGGGCGCGCCGGGCACAGCCCGCTTGAATTCCTGACCATGAAGTCGCGTCTCGGCGGGCACGACCTTAGACGGAACGGCCACCCGCTCGTCCCCCGCGTGCCGGAAATAAGCCGGGACATGGCCCATGGCGTTTCTTGTCCCGTCGAACCATTCCAATCCCCAGACGTTGCCTTCGAAGATCCTGGTGTCGAAGACCTTCTCGACACCGCTGATCCTCTTGCCGCCTTGGTCGAAGCGGGTCGTTTCGGTCCTCAGCGTCGATGTCCAAGCGCCCTTGGCGTTAAAGGCGCCGGAACAGATCGGACCGCCGTCCCTCCAGGCCTTGAACGCATCATAGAGGGCCGCCTTCGAGTAATAGGACACATCCTGAACGAGCAGCGTCCGTCCTTGACCGTCGACCGGAAATCTGAGGTCCGGCAGCTTGGTATAGGCGACGCCCTGGGCGTCCCGCGACTCGAAGGCGGGGACGGTGTTGATCTCCATCGCCCCGCCGCCCATAATGCCCGGCCGGGAATCGAGCCCCCGGCCGTAGATGAAGGGATAGTGGAAGAGCTTGCCGATCTTGCTCCAGGTCTCCGGAATGTAATAGGCGATCGGCCCCTTGAAGTTGGCCGCGCTCAGGAAACAGGTCCAAGCCTGGTCGCCGGTCGGCGGCTCCCCGGCCACCGGCTCGGTGAAGGGCAATGCCATATACGCGTAGCCCAGGAACTCCCCCTTGGGGTTCCCCCGGAACGGCAGGGCGTCAGGCGGGATCAGAAGCCTGTTGCCGAGCTGGGCGATCCCCAGCCGTTCGTCCGGCAGGGCCTCGTTGTCGTAGAAGAAGGACCAGCCGGGGGACCCCACTTCGTAGTCATAGCATTGCGGCGTCGCGTTCATGCTGAACTTGGGCGGTCCATACCGGAAGTGGTTACCCGCCCAATATCCCAATCCGCCTTCGACGGTCTGAAAAACGTCCTTGTAGGTCGGCCCACGCTCGGGCCAATGGTCGCGCGCATAGGTCCCGACAGGGGCGAGCGGCGTCCCCTTGTTGTCGGAGTTGTCCGGGGTGATCCAGGCGCTCGGTAGGCCGATCTGGAAATTGGCGAGGGGTTCGCCGATGAGGGGCCAGACCGCCGAATAGAAGCCCATCCCCGCGCTGAATTCCGACTGGGCCGGCGGCCTGTCCGCATTGAAGCTGATGTACCCGTGCAGGCCGCGGTCGTTCGAGCTGACCTGGCCCCGGCCGGGATCCTGCTCCACTTTGGACAATCGACCGGGACCGGCCAGGATGAGCGGACTGAGGAACACGGCAGCGAGGGCGATCCTTAGTGGCCTCATGGGTCTCCTTTCCGTCGGGCCCGACCCCCGAATGGAGTCAATCAAGCCGGAACTTAGGAAACATCTGTTATTAAGATCCCAATGTTCTCTTAGAAACATAAATAAGTCAATTAATTTTAGGATCTTGCACGAGACTTCAGCCGCCATCGCCGGTCTAAGAACGGATTGCGGCGCGGCCATTTTTATGGTACTTAGGAATCTTGTGAAAATATCTATGGGCGAGTGCGGTCCCGAGGCTGAGAGACGCGCTAGCCGGGAGGGATCATGCGACGACTCCAGACACTGATCTTAGCTGGCTGTCTGGCGAACGCCGCGTTCGCCGCGGACCGGCCCCCTGTCGCTTCGTGGTCGTTCGATCAGGGCGCCGCCGGGGACGAGCTCCGGGGCTTCTACAAATTCGTCGACGGCGTGGCCGGCAAGGCCCTCCGTTTCGACGGGCAGACCACG
>JALHUR010000354.1 GCA_022867325.1 Candidatus Aminicenantota bacterium
GAGCCTGTTTCTCCTGGAATTCCTCCCATACGGAGTCTCCGATCAGGCTGAATTGGCGCCCGTATGGGGTTAATCTATGATCGGCGTTGTCGATCCTCAACTTCAACCTGTGCTCGGCTCGCGATGTGAAAAGCCTGTACGGCTCCTCGATCCCGGTCGAAACAATATCATCGACCAGGACGCCGGCATAAGCTTCGTCGCGGCGAAGAATGAACGGCTTTTGTCTCTTTATCATCAGGGCGGCGTTTATCCCGGCCAGAAGGCCCTGCGCCGCCGCCTCCTCATAGCCCGAAGTGCCGTTGATCTGGCCCGCCAGGAAAAGCCCGGCAATCGATTTCGCTTCCAGGGTCTCCTTTATCTGACCCGGGGCCGCCGCGTCATACTCGATTCCGTAGCCCGGCCGTAGGATCTTGGCCCCGTCCAGGCCCGGGATGGTCCTCAGGATCTCCCTCTGAACCTCATAGGGAAGGCTCGTTGAAAGACCGTTCACGTAAACTTCCGCCGTATCCAGCCCCTCGGGTTCGAGAAAGAACTGGTGCCTGGGATGATGGGGAAACTTGACGACTTTATCCTCGATCGAAGGGCAATACCTCGGGCCGATTCCCTTGATGATCCCGCTGTAGAGCGGCGATTGGTCCAGGTTCTTCCTTATGACCTGATTCGTCCGTTCGTTCGTGCGTCCCGCGTGACAGACAATTTTATTCTCGAGCTTCGTCTTCGTCCGTGTCGAAAACGGAACCGGATTCTCGTCGCCGGGCTGGGGAGTGAATTGGTCCCAAGCGATCGTCCTGGCGTCGAGCCTCATCGGTGTTCCCGTCTTCAGGCGAAAAACCTTGAGGCCCAATTCCCTCAAACACCGGCTTAGCTCCAGCGAGGGTGGCTCGTTGGCCCGGCCCGCCGGATAGCTGGAGAGTCCGATATGAATAAGGCCGTTAAGGAACGTCCCCGGAGACAGAATAACCGCCTTGGCCCCGAGGCGCGTTCCGTCCAAGGTCACAACCCCCTGGACGCGGCCGTCTTTTACCGGAATCGCGCTGACGATTCCCTGAAAAAGCCTCAGCTTCGGGGTCTCCTCGAGACGTTTCTTCATGGCCTGCCGATAGGCCGCCTTGTCGCATTGCGCCCTCGGCGCCTGGACGGCACCCCCGCGGCTCCTGTTCAGAAGGCGGAAATGGATTCCCGTCTCATCGGCCAGGACTCCCATGAGGCCGCCGAGAGCGTCGATCTCCCTCACCAGGTGTCCCTTGGCCAGCCCTCCGATGGCCGGGTTGCAGGACATCTGGGCGATCGTCTCGAGGTGGATCGTGATCAGGCACGTATCGAGCCCCATCAGGGCGGCCGCGTGGGCGGCCTCGCAGCCCGCATGGCCGGCCCCTACGACGATCAAATCGAAGACTTCGGCTGCGCCCACGATCTCCTCACTTGCCGATGCAGAACCGGCTGAAGATCCTGTCGATGACCTCGCGGCTCTTGATTTCGCCCGTAAGACGGCCCAGGGAGGGAAGGACGCCGCGCACCTCTTCCGCGTAGACTTCCTCGCTGAACCCGGCGTCGAGGAGTCTCTGCGCCTCGGTCAGCCCGCGCCTGATCTCCTCCAGGAGCAGTTTTTGATGGAGATGAAGAACGACCTCGCCTCCTCTCTCGAGGGAAGAGACGAATTCCTTCCTGATCAAACGCTTCAGGCGCCCGATATTCGTCCCCTTTAAAGCGGAAACTTCGAGGCCCGGGACGGCCCCGGCCGCTCTCTTGAGCTTATCCTTATCGACCCGGACGCGAAGGTCCGATTTGTTCAGGACCACGATCCTTCTTTTTCCGGCCAACCCCCGTATGATCGCAACGTCCTCGGCCGTTTCCTTCCGCGAAGCGTCGATCAGGATCAGGACTCCGTCGGCCTCTGCGGCCAGCTTCCGGCCTCTTTCCCTGCCTTCCTTCTCGATGGGATGGAAGGTTGTCGACATTCCCGCCGTGTCGATCAGGGTGAAAAGGGAATTTCCGATTCGAAGCGGCTCCCTCAGAAAATCCCGGGTAGTACCGGGATAGGGCGTCACGATCGCCCGCTCCTCCTCGAGGAGGGCGTTGAAAAGCGTGGACTTCCCGACGTTGGGCCTGCCGGTGATCACGACGGTCAAGCCTTCGAGAAGCGTTTTGCCGAGATCATAGCTCCCAATCATGGCATCCAGGGCTGCGATGGCGTTTCCCAGGGATTTTCCAATCCGGGCGGGCGGGATGCCGGGGCCTTCATCCGGAAACTCGATCGCGGTTTCGATCAGGGTTAAGGCCTCCAGGACGCGGACGCGTACGGACTCGATCATCCGGGACAGGCTCCCTCCGAGTTGACGGATGGAGATTTTCGCCTGCTCGAGGGTCCGGGCCATGATCAGGTCGTTGACGGCCTGGGCTTGAATGATATCGATTCGTCCGCCGAGATATGCCCTTCTGGTGAATTCCCCGGGGCCGGCGTGCCTGGCCCCGGACCTGACGCCGAGCCGGACTGCCTGTTCGAGGATGACAGGGCTCCCGTGGCAGGTGATTTCGATCAGGTCCTCGCGCGTGGTGGAGAGCGGGCCGGGAAAATAGATCAGGACGGCCTCGTCCAGGCGTTCGCCGGTTCTTGCGTCGACGATGTCCCCTAAGACGGGGGACCGGGCCGGCAACGTCCCGGTCTTTTTTGATTGGGGCTTAAAAAAACGCGAGGCGACGCGGCGCGCCGCGGGTCCGCTCAGCCGGATAATGCCCAAACCTCCATAGCCCGGAGGAGTGGATACGGCGATAATGGTGTCATCAGCCATCCGTTTAACGGGATGGTTTTTCGGCGGGACAGATCTTGACCCGCTTCAGGAATCCGTCTCCGAGGCTCTCGGTCGTGATCCCGTTGACCTGGTTGGCGGCCAGGTGGATGATGCGGCGCTCATAGGGATTCATCGGGTCGAGGATCTCATTGCGCCCCGTGTTCTGAACCTGGCGGGCCACCTGTTGGGCATACTCCCAGAGCTTTTTTTCCTTCTTTTTCCGGAAGAAATCGCAATCGACCTGGACTTTTTGATCGGAAAGCTTATTGAGGACGTGCTGGAGGGCCAACAGCAGGGAACCCTCCTGCCTGAGCAGCAGGTGCCTGTCTTCGCCGCTGAAGATGACGAAGAGAATATCGTTCTTCTTCCCGAGCTGGTAGGTCAATTCGAGGGGAAAGACTTTCATGAATCCTTCCAGGAATTGGCCGACTTTGTCCTGCTCGGGCGCCTTTTTCGGCCAGACCCTGATGACGATTTCCTTGCACTTAATGCCGAACAGCTTCGTTTTCTCGGCGACGATCTCGTAATTGAACTCCTCGCGGGGCGTCTTGAGGATATGCTCGGCGTAGGAAACGGCGTCCTCGAGGCTCTTACCTTTGAACTCCTGGCCTTCTTCGCTCAGTTCGGGTTTATCGGGCTGTTGCTCTCTGTCCATCTCTCTCTCTCTTTTTCTTCATCATCTTGTTCATAATGGCCTGTTGGCCGATCTGAAGAACGTTGTTGGTCAGCCAGTATAAGACGAGACCGCTCTGGAAGTTCATGAAGAAGATGGTCATGACGACGGGCATGATGAGCATCATCCGGGCCTGGGCCGGATCCGCTCCGGTGGGGGTCATCTTCTGCTGGATGAACTGGCTCGCGCCCATCAGGATGGGCGTTACGTAATAAGGATCCCGGATCGACAAGTCCTTGATCCAAAGCACAAACGGACTGTGACGGAACTCGATGCCGATCGAGAGAACCCTGAAAAAGCCCCAGAAAACGGGAAGCTGGATAAGAATAGGAAGACAGCCGCCGGCCGGATTGATGCCGTGCTCCTTGTAGAGCTTCATCATTTCCTCGTTGAGCTGGCGGCGCTGGGCGATGTCCTGCTTGGCTTTCTTATGCTTGGCCCGAAGCGCCTTTATTTTGGGCTGGATCTCCTGCATCTTGGCCATGGACTTCGTGCTGCTGTAGGTCAGGGGGAAGAAGATGATTTTGGCGATCAGGGTCAGGATGATGATGGCAACGCCCCAGTTGGGGATGAGCCCATGGAAGAGTTTAAGGGCCCTGAGCAGGATTTCTTCCATCCAGCCGAATAAACCGCTGAAGGAAATGAGGTTCTTGGCGCCCCGGCCCTGAGCGATCAGAGCGTCGTATTCTTTAGGGCCGATGTAGGCTTTCTCGGGGAGGGAAATAGCCAGAAGATAATAAGGGACCGGGTCCGCCTCTTTCTTTTTCTGGATAAAAGAAGCCAATCCGTTCTCTCCGGGCAGGAAAAAGAGGGCCGCGAAGTAGTTATCCTCGAAAGCGGCCCAATTGACGAAATTATAAGAACCCAACTCCGGTTTGTACTTCTTATCGTTTACTCGATAAACCTTGTTGGCGACGTAGACGGCCATTCCGCCGCCGCCCCCCGTCCGGGTCTTAGGGTCGGCCGCGTAAATATTGCCTATTCCGGGGCCCCAGACGAGCTTTGCGTCCGCTTTCTGCCCGTTCTTGAGGATATCGAACTTGAGGCCCAGCTCGTAGGTTCCCCCCTTGAAAAGAATGGTCTTCTCGACTTTGACTCCGGCATCCGAGGCGTATTTGAACACAAGCTCTCCGGCCTCGCCGTCTTTCAGAACCAGAGAGGGAACCGAAGCCTGGAAAAGAGCGCTGTTGACCTCGCTGTCGAAGGCGGGATCCTCGGTCAGTAGACCGAAAGGAAAGATCCCGAGTTCGGAGGCACGGGCCGGGATGAGCTCCAAGGCCTCTTGTTTGACGTCGAGATGCTTCTTGAGCCTGAAACTCTTGAGGATCGCCCCTTTATTGCCCCACTTAGCCAGAAAAAGAGGAGTATCGACGACGATATCCGATTCGACTTGGGCCGAGACGGCCTGAATCGGAACCTGAACCGCGGGCTGAGTCTCCTGGACCGGAGTTTGAGCTTGGACTTGTCCGGCGGGTGAGGGCGTCGCCGCCTGGACAGCCGCCTGCTGGGTCGTTTGGACCTGTTCGGCCGGAGGCATCTTCTTTATAAAGAAGATCTGGTAAACGGCCAGGAGCAGGAACGACACGATAATGGCGACCAGCAATCTTTTTTCCATTTATTATTGAACCTTTCAGGGAACGGGATCGAAACCGCCGGCGTGGAAGGGATGACAGCGAAGAAGCCGCCTCGTCCCCAACCAAACGCCTTTCCAGAATCCGTACTTCTCGACCGCCCCGCAGGTATAGAGGGAGCAGGTCGGTTCAAACCGGCAGTGGCGCCCCAAAAACGGGGACAACGTCATGCGGTAAAGCTTGATCAGAAAGAGGGCCGTTTTTTTCATAAAGACGTTTCTCGTTCATTGATGGCCCCTATGGCCGCGAAGAACAGCTTGTCGAATTCCGTCCTTGACAGGGATCCGATCCCGTTCTTGGCGACGACAACGATGTCGAGGGGCCGTCCCAACAGTTTCTTATTCCTCCTGAAAGCGTCCCGCATCCATCGCTTGATCCTATTCCTAACGACGGCCATCCCCACCTTCCGGCCGGCGACGACGCCCAGCCGGGAAAGACCGGAAGGCCGGGGAAGATAGATCAGGCTGAAATACGTCCCTCGGAGACGGATGCCCTTTTTATATATATAAGAAAAATCCGTTTTCTTTCGGATCCTCTCGCGAGGACCAAGAGTTTCTTTCATCAGACGGCAATTCTCTTCCTGCCTTTCTGGCGCCGGGCTTTGACGACCTTCTGCCCGCCTTTGGTGCTCATCCGGACCAGGAAGCCGTGAGTTTTTCTCCGCCTTCTGTTGTTGGGTTGAAACGTTCTCTTCATGATCGTGCCTTGTCCTTCGGGAATTGAGAGGATATGTTAATAGACCGGGCCCCATCTGTCAAGCGCGAGTTCGGGCCTGTCCGGTCCCCCGGCGGCGAGCCCCAAGTTGACGATCACCTCCGATTCCCCTATAATATGAGTCAATGGAATCCCTTAAGATTGGCGATCAGGTTATTTACCCGAACCAAGGACTGGCCGTCGTCGAGGACATCCAGGAGCATGGGCTGGCCGGGATCGCCAACCGCGTTTTCCTTCTGCGGCTTATCTCCAACAACATCAAGATTTTCCTGCCGTCGGCGACCGCCGGGGAGATGGGCATCCGCAAGCTCATCGCGGTCCCGACCATTCGCAAGTTGTTCCGCTTCATCAAGAGCGGTCAGGTCGACATAACCCCCGACTGGAAGGATCGCTATAAAGAACACCTCCATCTCATGAACACGGGGACGATTTTCGACCTGGCCTTCGTGCTCAAGTGCTTGTTCTACCTCAACCTCCAGAAGCCCTTGTCCTTCCGCGAAAAAAAGATGATGGAGAAGGCCAAGGAGATGATCGTCTCGGAACTCTCGGTGGTCTCGGCCTTGTCGGAATCGGATGTCGAGCGCAAGGTTCTCCGGTCCCTGGCCGACTGCTTCAAGGGCCGCAAACCTAGCGCCGAACTCTGACCAACCTCATGATCCTGCCGGCCTTGCTCTTGTTCGTCTTCTTCCTGCTCCTGAGCGCCCTGTTTTCCTCGTCCGAGACGGCCTTCATCGCCCTGAACCCCTATGCGCTCGATTCCCTGGTCAAGAAGGGATCGAAACGAGCCCGGGTCGTCAAGGACATCCTGGCGCGAGTGGACCGTTTTCTGGCCACGATCCTGATCGGGAACACGCTCGTCAACGTCGCGGCGGCCTCGGTTGCCACCTTCCTGTTCGTTTCCCTTTACCCCGACAACAAGAATAAAGCCCTCTTCTTGGCGACTTTAGCCACAACCGTTTTTCTTCTTGTTTTCGGGGAGATCAACCCTAAAACCTACGCCGCCTATCATCCCCTCAAGGTCGCTTTCCTGCTGGCTTATCCGGTCAAGCTTTTCGCCCTCCTCTTCTACCCTTTCTCCAAGGCTTTCATGTTCATGACCGGCCTCCTCTTCCCGCAGGCCAAAAAATCCGGCCCTTCCCAAACGCTCAACGAAGAAGAGATCAAGCTTCTCCTTTCGACCGGAGTCGGGGGAATTTCGACGTTCCGCAAGAAGATGATCTCTGAAACCCTGGACATCGGTAGCCGGCCGGTCAAGGAGATCATGATCCCGCGGCCCGAGGTCAAGGCCATCGACTCGGCGCTCGCGCCGGCCCAGATCGTCGAGACCATTCTTAGCTCGTCCCATTCCCGGTTCCCGGTCTACCGGGGCCGGCTGGACAACATCGAGGGCGTTCTTCACGCCAGGGACATTATTCCTTACCTTGTTGATAATAAACAGATTAACGTGGCGTCCATGTTGCGGAAACCGTTCTTCGTCCCGGAATCCGCGTCGATCGAAAAGGTCCTGCTCCAGATGCAGGAGAATTCCGTCCACCTCGTCTTCATCGTGGACGAGTTCGGGAACATGGAGGGAATCGTCACCCTGGAGGATATCATCGAGGAGATCGTCGGGGATATCCAGGATGAATTCGACCCCAAGGCCGCGGAGTGGTTCAGCCGGCTCGACCGGTCGACTTTTCTCATCACGGGCGCCGCTCCGCTCAAGGCCGTCAACGAACGGCTGCCCGTCCCGCTCCCGGAGAGGAAGGAATACACGACCTTAGCCGGATTCTTCCTCAACGAATTCGAGCGAATTCCCCGCGAGGCGGACGTCCTTGACGCCCGGGAGTATGTCCTGACCGTGGAGCGGATGAACAAGCGACACATCAGTCTTATCCGGGTCCGGCTGAAAGCGCCCGCAGAGAGCGTCCAATGAAGGTCATCGCGACCCATAAGGCGGCCTATCACGACTACGAGATCATTGAGCCGTTCGAGGCCGGAATCGCCCTGCTGGGGAGCGAGGTCAAATCCATCAAGGACGGCCGGGTCAGCCTCAAGGAATGCTACGCCGAGGTCAAGGGTGATGAAGTCTTCCTGGTCAAATGCCACATCAGCCCCTACGAGGCGGCCAACCGCTTCAACCACGAGCCGCTCCGGGACCGCAAGCTTCTCCTCCATCGCCGGGAGATCCGGCGCCTGATCGGAAAAATCAAGGAGAGGGGATTCACGCTCGTCCCGCTTAAAATCCTCGTCAACGACAAGGGCAAGATCAAGATCGAGATCGCGCTGGCCCGGGGGAAGAAGCTCTACGAGAAGCGGGCCGCCATCAAGAAGCGGGATACGGAGCGCGAAATCCGGGCCGAGATCAAGCGGGGATGGAAGTGATCCGGCCGCGAAGGAGGATCGGCCCTCTCGCCGTCCTTGCCGCCTTTCTCCTCATCGCCGCCGCGCCGGCGGCCCGCGGGCGTGTTCGCGTCCCGGCGGGAGAAGCCGCGGGCCCGGTCGATCGATTCAAGCTCCGGAACGGTCTCGACGTCTTATTGGCTCCCGTCCCGGCCGGCCGGAGCGCGGCCTTGGTAGTCCTGTACTCGATCGGAGAGGACCACGACCCCGCCCGCGCCTCGGGAACGGCCCATCTTATCGAGCATCTCTTGGTGACGGCCCCGGCGGGCGCCCATCCCGGCCGGACTGTCGATGAGTTCGTGCGGCTCTACCCGATGGGCTGGAATGCCCAGACGGGGGACGATTACACGGTCGTGGCGACCGTGTTCGCGCCGGCCGAGCTGGACCGGTAGTTGAAAGAAGCGGCCGCCCGGATGGCCGGGATCGAGCCTTCCGAAGCCGATATCGAGAGGGAAAAAGCGCGGCTCCTGATCGAGCTCGAAAACATGTATGAGGCCTTGCCGACGCTGGCCCTCATGAACACGGCCAGGGAGCTCTTGAGGCCGGACCCGGCGGGGGGGCGAAAGGGCGGGCGGCCGGAGGATATCATTAAGCTCACCAGGCCCGTGCTCCAGGAAAGGATCCGCCGTTACTACAAACCCAAA
>JALHUR010000355.1 GCA_022867325.1 Candidatus Aminicenantota bacterium
GATGGTTCCATACTTGGCCCGGAGCCATTCCTGGAATTTTCGGCGCGCCGCCGGGCTGAAGTCGGGCGGCGCTTCGGGTTCGTTGTCGATCTGCCAGCCCCAGACGCGGGGGTCTTGGCCGTAGCGCTTGGTCAGTTCGGCGACGATCTTTCGGGTGTAAGAAACAAAGACATCGCTGGCGAGTGAGGCGTTCGCCCGAGTCCCGTGTTCTTTACGCCGGCCGTCGGCCCCGACGAGATAGATCTCGGGGAACTTCTCGCCCAGCCAGGCCGGCGGACATGGCGTTGGGGTGCAAAGAATGACCTTGAGCCCGTGCTTGGCGGCGAGGGCGACGGCCTGGTCGAGCCAGCTGAAATCGAACCGACCCTCGGCGGGCTCAAGGAAAGCCCAGGCGAACTCCGCGAAATGGGTGAACTCGAAGCCCAGGCGGGCCATGTTCTTGAAATCGCGCTCCCACTGCTCCTGGGGCCAATGCTCGGGATAGTAGTAAACACCGATTTTCATCAAGTCCCGCGCCGGAAAAAAGCGTTGCGCGTCGCGGTCGGCCGGGACAGGGACAGAGGCCGTTCCGGTAGCGCCGACGGCGGCGGCGCAGGCGACGACGGCCGCGAGGAAGATCATCCTATGTCTCATGAGAACCTCCCAACCCGGCTATTGTAATCCCAACCGATTCTCAGAACCAAGGGAATAGAAAACGAGGCCGGCCTATTGAGATTCCGTCCGATGTGAATTATAGTCAAATCCTCGACTCCCCGGCCTGAAGGCCGGCACTCATAAGCCGTTTCAGGCTTATGAGTACTAGAAGCCCGGGGCTTGGTCAGGGTTGACCCTGAGCCGCGCTTCTCGTCCCCGGCCTTGCAGTACTCAGGGCTTCCATGAGTGCCGCCTTGAAAGGCGGGGTAGCGTCGGCGAACGGGTGAACTCGGCCGGAGCGTCCCGACCGGAAGGAACGATCTTGGAGAAGACGAATCCCGAAACCAAGTCCGTCGTGATGGTTGAAGCGGCGAAGGACTACGGCTCGACGCAGATCGAGAGCGCCGTCCAAAGATCTTTCGCGGCGCTGGACCGCCGGGGCTTGACGGTCCGCCCGGGATCGAGGGTCTTCGTAAAAATCAACACCCTCTCGCCCCGGCGGAATCCGGAGTCGGCCGTCAACACTCATCCGGCGGTTCTGCGGGAAGTCCTTCGCTGTCTCCTGGATAGGCGGGCAAAGCCCGTCGTGGGAGATGACGTCAATGCCGGACGGGAAGATCCGTTCCGGATCCCGGGGCAACGCGCCGTCTGCCGGGAGCTGGGCGTCAAGCTCGTCAACCTGCGCAAAGAGGGCTTCCGGGAAATTCCGATCGACGGACGTCGCCTCCGGTCCGTCTTTATCTCGCGCCCGGTCCTGGAAGCGGACCTTGTCATCAACGTTCCCAAGCTTAAAACCCATTCTCTGACCGGACTCACCTGCGCCGTCAAGAACATGTACGGAGTCATGCCGGCCGGCGAACGCCTCCGCATCCATCGGCTCTTCCCGATGAACGAGCCGTTTTGCGAGGCCCTTGTCGATATCTTCGCCGCCGTCCGTCCCCAATTCCAGATCTGCGACGCGGTGATCGCCATGGAGGGCGAGGGGCCGTCCGGGGGGCGCCCCCGGCCCCTCGGCTGCATTTTAGCCGGCCCGGACGCGGTCGCCCTCGACGCCGTCGCCTCCCATCTCATCGGCATCCGGCCGCTCGACGTCGCCACGACCCGGATCGCGCACGAGCGCGGACTGGGTCAGGGAGATCTCGCCCGGATCGAAACGTCCGGCGTCCCGCTGGAGGGGCTTCGCATGGCGGACTTCAAGCATTCCTTGGTCGCCTTCTCTTTCTTAAGGACGCGGCTCCCCTCCTCGCTTTACGCCTGGGTTCAAGGCCGGCTGGTCATGACGCCCGAGATCGACCCCTCCCGTTGCAGCCTCTGCCGGGATTGCATCAGGATCTGCCCCCAACGAACGATCATGGAGCGGGACGATAAAGCTTGGATCGACCTGAGCCGCTGCATCCATTGCCTCTGCTGCCACGAAGTCTGCCCCTCGAAAGCGATACGGCTCAAGCGGACGCGGTTCGGCGTCCTGTTGCAAGCCGCCGGAGCGGCTTGGGAAAGAGCGTCCCGGCTCCTGAGATAGGGGACATTCATTTTTTTTTATGCTAACATGAGAGCGGCCTTGACAGGAGGAGACATGAATTTCGAGATGTACTACAAGTCCCGCCAGGGGAAAATGGTCAACGTCCTCAAAGAGCTCGTCCGCCTCGAATCTCCGACCGGAGACCGCAAAGCGGTCAATACCGCTTCCGCCTCCGTCGTCGACGAACTGCGCAAGATCGGGGCCCGTGTCGTCCGCCTTCCCCAGAAGGACATCGGCGACCTCCACATCGTCGAATACCCCGGCCGGCCGCATCCCGACCTGTCCGATCAGATCCTGATCCTGACCCATATCGACACCGTCTGGCCGGTGGGCAAGATCCAGACCATGCCATTCTACCTGGCCGGGGATAAAATCTTCGGTCCGGGCGTGCTGGACATGAAGGCCGGCCTGGTCATGGTCCTGTTCGCCCTGAAAACACTGTACGAGCTCAACTTGAGGCCCGCCAAAAAAATCGTCCTCTTCATCAACTCGGCCGAGGAAACCGGCCATAAAGAGAGCCACGACGAAATCGTCAAGCTCGCCAGACGATCCGACCTCTGCCTCTGCTTCGAGCCGGCCCTCCCGGGCGGCGCCCTCAAGCTGGAGCGCAAGGGGAGGATGGTCGTCCGGCTCGAGGCCCAAGGCAAGGCCGCCCACGGCGGAACGCCCGAAAAAGGCGTCAACGCCATCGAAGAACTTTTGGGCCAGATCCAGCGCCTGGACCGCCTCAAGAAGTACGAGACGACGGTCAACGTCGGAGTCATGGGCGGGGGGTCCAAGGCCAATATCGTCGCCGAGCACGCCTGGGTCATCCTCGACATCAGGTTCTGGACGAACGACGACAAGGAGCGGATCAAGTCCTATTTCCGGGATCTCAAACCGATCCGGTCCGGGGCCCGCCTCAAGCATTCGGTCGAAAGCCTGACTCCGCCCATGGAGAAGACCAAGGCCTCGGAGGAGCTGTTCCAGGAGGCGAGGCGGATCGCCAAGACGCTCGGGCAGCGGCTCAGGGGCGGCAAATCGGGCGGCGGCTCGGACGCCTCGATCGCCGCCAACCTGGGCGTCCCGACCCTGGACGGCCTGGGCCCGGACGGCGACGGCATCCACGCCGAACATGAGCATCTCCTCCTGTCCTCGTTCGTGGAACGGACGGCCCTGCTGACCCGGCTGTTGCTCGAGCTGTGAGCTTGCAGGGATGGATTGACACGCCACTCGGTCTTTTGATAATCTGAATAAAGTTATGAGGTTTATCGGGGAAAGGTAGAAGCGCAGCCTTCGGCAATAAACCCCGGCCTTTTTTCTTAAACAACCTCAAGGAGGAGTCTTATGATTAAAAAGTACTACCTGCTTTCGCCCGGGCCCACGCCCGTACCGGACAACGTCCTGTCGATCGCGTCCGAGCCGATCATTCATCACAGGACGCCCGAGTTTTCTAAGATCTTCATGGAGGTCACGGAAGGCCTTAAGCTCGTCTTCGGGACCAAGGAGGACGTTTACGTCCTGACTTCGTCGGGGACGGGCGCCATGGAAACGGCCGTCGCCAACCTCCTCAGCCCCGGCGATAAGGCCATCACCATCAACGCCGGCAAGTTCGGCGAGCGCTGGGGGAACATCTGCAAGGC
>JALHUR010000356.1 GCA_022867325.1 Candidatus Aminicenantota bacterium
CGAGACGCCCCGCGAGCGCCGCGAGCGGATCGTCGGCGGCTCGGGGACCTACTGCGCCCTGGCGGCGAGCTTCTTCACGAAACCCAAAGTCGTCGGCGTCGTCGGCCGCGACTTCCCCCGCCGGACGATCGATCTCCTCAAGTCGCGGAAGATCGACCTCAGCGGCCTCCAGATCAAACCCGGCAAAACCTTTCACTGGGAAGGCCGCTACGGCAGCGACCCCAACCAGCGGACGACGATCAAGACCGATCTCAACGTCTTCCAAGACTTCAAGCCCGAGCTCCCGCCGTCCTACCGGGACGCCGACATCCTCTTTCTGGCCAACATCGACCCCGACCTGGCCGGGCCCGTTTTCGGCCAGCTCCGCAAGCGTCCGGCCCTGGTCGCCCTGGATACGATCCGGTTCTGGATCGATACCAAGCCGGAGGCCTTGTTCCGGACCCTGGCCGGCGTCGACATCTTCTTCGCCAACGACGAGGAGGTCAAGCTCCTGGGCGAGGACATTAATCTCATCAAGGCGGGACGGCGCCTGCTCCGACGCGGGCCCCGGATCATCATCGTCAAGAAGGGCGAACACGGGGCGCTTGTCTTCACCAAGGACTTCGTGTTCGGGACCCTGGCCCATCCCTGCGAGGACGTCGTCGACCCGACCGGGGCGGGCGACTGCTTCGCGGGCGGCTTCCTGGGCTCGCTGGACAGGGCCGGCCGCCGCGGCCCGGCCGAGATCCGCAAAGCGACCGTCTTCGGCAGCGTCATCGCCTCGTTCGCCATCGAGGACTTCGGCATCGACCGCTTCAAGACGCTGACCCGGCGGGAGATCGATAAACGCTATCGAGATTTCAAACGCCTGGTGGCCTTTTAGGCCGTCGATTAGGGAGAAGATCATGCCGGACCATCGGATGCCCGTCGAGCCGTTCAGGATCAAGACCGTCGAGCCCCTTCGCCGGACTTCGCGCCCGGAGCGCGAAAAGGTGCTGCGGGCGGCCGGCTTCAACGTCTTCAACATCCCGGCCGAGAAGGTCTTTATCGACCTCTTGACCGACTCGGGGACTTCGGCCATGAGCGACCGCCAGTGGTCCGGACTCATGGTCGGCGACGAATCCTACGCCGGGGCCCGCAGCTTCTTCCGGTTCGAGGCGGCCGTCAAGCGGATCTTCGGGTTCAAGCATGTCATCCCGACCCACCAGGGCCGGGCCGCCGAGCGGATCCTGTTCGAAACCCTCCTCAAAAAGGGCGACGCCGTCCCCAACAACATTCACTTCGACACGACCCAGGCCAACATCGAGGTCCGCGGCGCCGACGCGGTCAATCTCGTCGTCCCCGAGGCCTTCGATCCCGACCTCGAAGCCCCGTTCAAGGGCAACCTGGACACGGCCCGGCTCGAGGCCCTTATCAGGTCCAGGGGCGTTAAGCGGATCCCGCTGGCCATGATGACGATCACCAACAACAGCGGAGGAGGGCAGCCCGTGTCGCTGGCCAATATCCGCGAGGTCAGCCGGCTCCTGCGGCGGCACCGGATCCCGTTCTTCTTCGACGCCTGCCGGTTCGCCGAGAACGCCTTTTTCATCAAGAGGCGGGAGGAAGGCTACGGGCGGAAATCGATCCTGGAGATCGCCCGCGAGATGTTTTCGCACGCCGACGGGGCCACCATGAGCGCCAAGAAGGACGCCCTGGTCAATATCGGCGGGTTCGTCACCCTCAACGACGACAGGCTGGCCGAGCGGCTCAAGAACTCCCTCATCATCAGCGAAGGATTCCCGACCTACGGCGGGCTGGCCGGCCGCGATTTAGAGGCGATAGCCCAAGGCCTGGAGGAGGTCCTCGAGGAGGATTACCTCGAGTACCGGACCAGTCATGTCGCCTATCTGGGAAAGCTTCTCGAGGAGAGGGGCGTTCCCATCGTCAAGCCCGTCGGCGGCCATGCCGTCTATGTCCTGGCCGATCGCTTTCTGCCCCACATCCCAAGGCATCGCTACCCGGGCTGGGCGCTGACGATCGCCCTTTATCGGGAGGCCGGCATCCGAAGCGTCGAGATCGGGGGGGTCATGTTCGGGAAGAAGGATGCGCGGACCGGACGGGAAGTCTATCCTCCGCTCGAGATGGTGAGGCTGGCCGTCCCGCGCCGCGTCTACACGGCGTCCCATCTCCATGCCGTCGCGGACGCCTTTGAACGGGTCGCCAAGGGCAGGGACAAGATCCGCGGATTCCGCATCGTCCGGCAGTCCCCCCGCCTCCGCCATTTCACCGCCCGCCTCGAAGAAGTTTAAAACGTCAAGGACAGGCAGCCGGAAAAGCTGGGCCCGTTGGCCCAGATCGTTTCCTCGATCGTCTGAGTCTTCCCGCTGACGCCTGTGACGCGGCCCACCATCAGAATTCGGTAGCCTCCGGAGCCCTGGAGGGCGATCTGGGGATGGAGGTA
>JALHUR010000357.1 GCA_022867325.1 Candidatus Aminicenantota bacterium
AGATCCTGGCTTCGGCGACGCCCGAACAGGAGCCGAAACTGCGGGAAGCGTTCGAGAAACACCGCAAGGCTCTGGCCGAAATCCATGACCGGTTCAGCCGCGAGATCCAGACCGCCTTGGACGACCTCAAGAATGAAGTCGATCCGCTTCTGACCCCGGAGCAGAAGAAAAGGCTCGAAACAAAGTTGCCGGGACCGCCTCCTTTTTCCCGGTGGCGGAGGGGCGGTTTTCCCCCGGGCGTACCGCCTTTCCTGGGCGGAATCGCGATCGAAGTCCTCCGCGACAGGCTTAAGCTCAGCGACGAGCAGGCCGCCCGGATCAAAGACATTCTGGACCGATTCAAGGAGGAGGCGGCATCCCGTTTTAAAGAAAAGAGGGAACGCGAGCCGGGCCGGGAACCGGGACAGGGGCCGGTCCCCTTTTTCGAGACGGGGATCTCGAAAATGGAGGCTGAGATCGAAGGCCTGCTGACCGAAGAGCAGAAAGCCCTCTTCCGCCGGATTCGGGAGGAACGGCGAAAACCGCCGCTCGAACAGGAGCCCCCCTTCTTCCCGGAATGAATTTAAGAACTCGCCAAGGAGGCATCATGAATCGGAAATCGTCCCATCACCGGAGCGCGATTCCGCCGGACCGGCGGATAACCGCGGCGCTGGCCTTCATCTGCTTGCTGAGCGCGGCCGCCTGCGCGACGGCTAAAACCTATCTGGCCGACAGCCGTTGGCCGAAGAACCCCATCAAGATCGACGGCAAGTCGGATGACTGGCGGGGGGCGCTCGCCTTCGTCGATGAAGGGGAGCTCTCCCTCGGCTTCTATAATGACCAGGACAATCTCTATCTTTGCCTGCTCGTCGCGAACGACATGATGAGGAGCCAGATCATGAGAAGCGGGTTGACGGTCTGGTTCGATTCCAAGGGCGGGAAAGATAAAAGCCTGGGAATAAAATTCCCGCTCGGGGGCCGCCCCTCTGAATTCCCGATGGATGGGCCGCCGATCAGGGAAGGCGCCGAGGACGACCAGGAGGCAAGACCGTCTCCGCCGGAGCGAGGCCTCCCGCCCGAAGGGGCCTTGGATGAGATCGAAATCATCAGAGCCGGAAAGGACGCGCCCGAGCGCGTTAAACTCGAGGAGGCGCGCGGACTCGAGGTCAAGGTCGAAGCCGAAACCGGCCTCCTCGTCTATGAGCTCAAGATTCCCCTTCTCGGCGACGGACAGACCGCGGTCGCGATCGGCGCCAAGCCGGGGACAACCGTCGGAATCGGCTTCGAAACTTCCAAGCTCAGGCCGGACGGGCGGAATTTCGGAGGCCGGGGTCCCGGGGGAATGCCGCCGGGCGGGATGGGCATGCCTCCCATGGGAGGCGGCCGGGGCAGGTTCGGCGGGAGAGGCCCGGGGAATTTCGATCTCCCCAAGCCGCTCAAAATCTGGGCCTTCGTTAAATTGTCGTCGGGAGCAACCGGTTCCTCGACCGGCCTGGAATCCCTGGAAAACAAAGACTGAGTAGGGATTGCGCTTTCAGGTCAGGTTGAGCGCGCGGTGCTTGGCCGCGATCGTCTCGGCCAGGCCGTCCAACGCCTTGAACTCCTCGGCCCGCGGATAGCCCTTGGCCAGGACGGGCGGCAGGAGCTCGACCTTCAGGTTGGGAATAAGGGCCGCGATCTGCTCGACCGGCTTGGCGGCCCAGCCGTAGGACCCGACGACCGAAGCGAACTTGAGCTTGGGCCGCAGAGCGTTGGCCAGCATCGCGGCATAGGCGACCTGGGGATGGGCGCCGACGTGAACGGCCGGCGTCCCGATGACGACCGTGGCCGCGTCGACCAGGCTCATCGCCAGCTTCCCGATGTCGGCCCCGGCCCTGTTGAACTGCTGGACGCGGACGCCCCGCTCGACCAGCGCGCCGACCAGGCGCTCGACCATCTTGGCCGTGCTGCCGTGCATGGTCACGTAGGGAATGACGGCTTCGTTGCGGGGCAGGTCCGAGATCCATTCTTTGTAGGCGTCGATGATGAGGGCGGGACGGCCGTAGACCGGGCCGTGGCTGGGCGCGATGAGGTCGATCGGCTTCGCCTCGACCTTGGCGATATTGCCCTTGATCGTCGCCCGGAACGGCATCATGATCTCGGCGTAATAGCGCTTGGCGGCCTCGAGGACGAGGGCCTCGTCCCTGACGTATATCTCCGAGGTCGCAACGTGCGAGCCGAAGAAATCGCAGCTGAACAGGATCCGGTCCTCGCGCAGGTAGCTGCTCATGGTCTCGGGCCAGTGGACCCAGGGCGTATAGATGAACTCGAGCGTCTTGCCGCCCAGGTCGAGCGTCTCGCCGTCCTTGACGATCCGGATGCGCTCCGCGTCGAGGCCGAGGTGGTCGATGAGCATCGGCTTGGCCTTTTCCGAGCAGAGGACGATCGCCTTGGGATATTTTTGCATGACCTGGGGAAGGGACCCCGAATGGTCCTGCTCGACGTGATGGGAAACGATATAGTCGATCGCGGCGACAGGCTCCAGCTGTTCCATGAGGACATGAAGCATCGTCGGCTCGACTGTGTCGATGAGGACCGTTTTATCACGGCCCCGGACGAGGTAGGCGTTATAGCTCGTCCCGTCGGGAAGGGGGATCAGGGAATCGAACAGACGCCGGTCCCAGTCCACGGCGCCCATGGCCAGGACGTTGTCGCGGAGCGGCCTCGGCTTCATGGTGTGACTCCTAAGCGTTGATATCGATCGGATTCGTCATTCTACCATATCCCGGTCCCAAATCGAACGCCGCTCACGTCCGTTTTTGTCCGCGCTCGAGGACGCACGGATGGCGTCGGAATCGAGCGAGTCGAGAGGTTCGATCCGGAAGGCCGGCCCGATCGATAGCCGAGAAGGCCTACTCCGGGCGGCGGCCGCGCTTGCGCTCAACGGCCCAGGGCGGGTCCGGCCGGTGCAAGTCCAGGTGCGTAAAACCTGGGGGTGAGCGGATTGAGGCTGATGAGCCACCGGTAATCGGGGACGCCGGTCGATCCTCCGAGGGCATCCGCCGCGACACCCGTGTCTTTTCTGTTGTCGATGAGGACGACCTCGTCCCCGATCCGGACCGATCGGTCGCTCCCGAGATCGATCATGATGTGGTTCGAGGTCACCAGGGGCAGGACGGGATAGGTTTTTTCGCCGATCCGGACGATTCCCTTCCCGCCCGCGCCGGACGGATATCCGTCCGAATAGCCGATGCCGACCGTGGCGACGCGCATCGGCCGGGCGGCCTTGTAGGCGCGGAGATAGGAGATTGTATCGCCCGCCGCCAAGTCATTGATGAAGATAACTCGGCCGGTCAACCGCAAGGCGGGCCGTAGCCCCAGGGCATCGTCTTTGCGCGTCCGCGCGTTCGGATAATAACCGTAGAGAGTGATGCCTGGCCGGATCATGTCAAGATAGAACTCGGATCCGGAGAAGAGCGCAGCGCTGCTGGCCGCGTGCCGGAGGCCGAGATCGATCCCTCGGGCTTTGGCCCGATCGCAGAGCTCCAGGAACCGCCGGAGCTGCTCGCGGTCGAATTCGGGATCTTCGCTGAAGGCCGTCGAAACCCCCCTGATCTTGACGTGCTCGAGACGAGCGGCTTTCTCGACGCACGGCCAGGCTTTGTCCCAGGGGACGCCGGAGCGATTCATGCCCGTGTCGATGTGGATATCGACAAAAGCGGTCCGGCCGACCCGGACGGCGCTTTCTTCGAGCAGCGAAATGTCGTCGCCTGACACGGACTGGGTGATGCCGTTCCCGACGATCTCCCCGGCGTCGGCCGGGCCGAAAGGGCCGAAGTTCAACACGGGACAGCGGACCCCGCTCTCCCTGAGCCTGAGGGCCTCGTCCAGCTTCCCGGCCATCAAGGCCTCCGCCCCGCATCCCTCCAGGTGCTTCCCCGTCTCGACGAGACCATGGCCGTAAGCGTTGGCCTTGACCACGGCCATGATCGGAACGCCGGACTTACGCTTGACCTGGTTGAAGTTCCAGCCGATCAGGCCGAGGTCGACCTCGATTCGGGGGTCCTGGCTTCCGCGGCCGCCGGGTCCGCCTTCAACGAGGGCATATCCATACCCCGCCGGATCGGGCGTTCCTGTCCGCGGCCTTCCCCGAGGGATCAGGACCGATCCCAATGCCCCCGCCTTAAGCCAGCTCATAAATTCCCGTCTTATCATGCCCTCCTCCTTGACCGGCCTGCGCCGTCGTTCCATCGTTCTAATTACTCCAAATCGCGGACTCCTGTCAACCCTTCGAATTCCTGACCGTCGAACAGTTTTCGGAATGATCTACAGAAGCATCTCACGGCCTGGTTGCGGCGAACAGGCCGTCCTCTGCCCCCGAACCCCGTGAACCAGTCCCGTCGGTTCCCCCCGAAGCGGGGCCCCCCTCCGCTACGGGGGCTTGAGGACGGCCTATTCGCCTCACTAAAATCGCGGTCATCATACGGAAGTTGAAAACTGATTGACGATCAGTCCGTCCTTGCTTTGACTTTTTTTCCCGGCGAAGCCTATCATATGCCAACCCGGACATCCCGGCCTCCGTCTAAGAGAATGGAGTCAAGATGAACCTTAGTGGAGACGCGATCCTGGCCGAACGCCTGGCCCGGGGCGACCGGGCCGCTTTCCGGGAGTTCGTCGAAAGCCACAAGAAACCCATCTACAGCCTGGCCTACCGGATGACCGGAAACCACGCCGACGCCGAGGACGTCTCCCAAGAAGTGTTCGTGAGGATCTTCCGGTCCATCGCCACCTTCGACCACGGCGCCAAGTTCAGCTCCTGGGTCTACCGGATCACCGCCAACGCCGCCATCGATCACCTCAGGCGACGCCGGCTGGCCCCATCCGCATTCAAGGAAGTCCGGATCGACGACCCGGCCCAGGCAGCGGCCCGGGCGGAAGTCGTCTCCGGCCGGAATCCCGCCCGCGAGGCCGAGTCCCGGCTTCTCGGGGCCAAGATCGAGAACGCCCTCAGGTCCGTTTCCGAGAGGGAGCGGGCCGCATTCATCCTCCGGCACTACCACGACCTCGACCTCAAGGAGATCGCCGAGACCATGGGCATATCCATGGGTGCCGTGAAAAGCTATTTATTCCGGGCCGTTCGGAAGCTCCGGAAGGAGCTCGG
Source organism: Candidatus Aminicenantota bacterium (assembly GCA_022867325.1). Classification (GTDB taxonomy): domain Bacteria; phylum Acidobacteriota; class Aminicenantia; order Aminicenantales; family JAFGBC01; genus JAFGBC01. Next base: position 5,120 of record JALHUR010000357.1, read on the forward strand.
CCGGCCCAACTCCCCCCGGACGATGGAGACCGCCCATGATTAGATGCCGCCCGTTCAAGAAGAGATTCGTCGAAGCCCTCTACGGGAAGCTCGCCGCCGAAGACCGGAAATCCTTGGAGGATCACATGACGTCCTGCCCGAAGTGCGCTTCCGAATTCGAGTCCCTGTCCCGGACGCTTAAGATCATGGACCGGCATGACATTCCCGACCCGGGGCCGGCGTTCTGGGACGGCTACTGGGACCGCCTCGAGCGCCGCCTCGAGCGCGAGGCCCCGGCCCGCAAACCGGGGAAAGCTTTTTTGAGTTTCGCCCCCAAGTGGGCCTGGACCGCGGCTTCGGCCGTCATCCTGCTCGCGGCCGGAGCGGCCATCGGCCGTTTCTTCCTGAGCCGGCCCTCTTCGATCATCCCGACGGCCTCCCGGGGGAGCGCGAGCCCCGTATCCTACGCTTCCCACGACGCCTTGATCGACGGCGCCTCCCGCTACCTCGACCGGTCCAAGGTCCTGTTGGTCGCCATGGTCAATCGTGACGCCGCGGACGATCCGGCCGCCCTCGACCTCGTCCGCCAGAAGAGGGTTTCGGACCGGCTCGTCAAGGAGGCGGCCGTCCTGAAAAGAAGCCCGGCCTGGAACGAGGGGCCGGAGGACCGGCGGCTGGCCCGCCTGATCTCCGACCTCGAGGTTATCCTCCTCCAGATCGCCAACCTCGAAGCCGAGAGCGATCCGGCGGCCGTCGACATCATCAAGTTCGGTGTCCAGAGCCAAGGCCTCATCTTCCAGATCAACCTCGGCCAATTGCGGCTGGAGAAAGCGGCCGGCTCCGGAAGCCGAGGCGCCGGACCCGCCTTCCCCAAGAATAAATACGCGATATGAATCATGAATAAAAGGAGAATATCCATGTTACGAAACACCGTGAAAAGTCTGATCGGGTTTGTCCTTGTCGCCGGACTCGGCCTGGGGCTGTCGGCCGCGACGCGCCCCGGCCCGGCCCCGGCCGATATCCAGACCGACGACGCCAAAGCCTACCAGCAGGCCTACAATTTTATCCTGTCCGAGAAATGGACCGAGGCCGAGAAAGCCCTCTCCGACTTCCTCAGAACCTATCCCGAAAGCCGCTGGAGCGACGACGCCCGCTATTGGCAGTGCTACCTCATGGAAAAGAAAGGCGCCGGGCAGGAGGCCGTCTTCAACTGCTTTAAGTCGTTCGTCGACGACAACCCCTCGAGCGACTGGGCGGACGACGCCCGGGCGAACATGGTTCGGATCTGCCGCGCCCTGGCCAAGGCGGGCCGCGGATAGTACGCGGCCATGCTCGAATCCATGCAGAATGGCGAAGACGAGGAGGTCGCCCTGGCCGCCCTCTATGCGCTGTCCGACCGGGGGGACGCGAGCGCCCGGGACGCCATCATCACCCTCTACGACCAGAGCTCGAGCCGGCGCGTCCGTTCCGAGATCGCCGGCATCCTGGCCGAGGACGAATCCCCCCAGGCCCTGGCCAAGCTCAAGGACATCGTCCTCAAGGACCCCGACGAGGAAATCCGCCGCGACGCGGTCTCCGCCATGGGAGAGCGGAGGGATTCCGCGGACTTCCTCCGCCAGATCGCCGGCTCCTCCCGGGACCGCGAAGCCCAGGAAGCCGCCCTTCGCGTCCTGGCCGAACAGAACGACCCCCAAGTCATCCCCATCATCAAGAAGCTGGCCGCCGGCATCGACCCTTCCGATGAGAGTCAAGTCTCCCTGGCCCAGGAGGCAGTTGAAGCCCTGGGCGAGATGAAAGGGCCGGAATCGCTGGCCGCCCTCCAGCAGATCTTTAAAGAAGCCAAGGCGACCGAAATCCGCGAAGCCGCCCTGGAAGGGCTGGCCGAACGGAAGGACGGGCTGAGCCTGGCCGCCCTGCGCGACCTGGCCTTGAACGACGCGGACGAGGCGATCCGGGGACGAGCCATAGATCTCATCGCCGAGCGCAAAGGACCCGAGCCCTTCAACGTCCTCAAGGATATCTACGAAAAGTCTAAGGAGGATGAGACGCGGAGCTCCGCGCTCGACGCCATCGCCGAGCTGGGAGGGGACAAAGCCGTCGACTTCCTCCTCACTATCGCCCTAAGCAGCGTCGAAGATGAAATCGCCCGCGACGCAGTCAACGCCCTCGGCGACGTGGAGAAAGCGGACACCGAAAAGCTCTATCTCGAGATCTACCGCAAGGCTAAGTCGGCGGAAGCCAGGCGGGAGGCTGTATCCGACCTCATCGACGACAAGAAAGAGCAGGCCATCGAATTCATCCGGGGCATCCTCAAAGAGGAGCCGGATCCCGCGCTGCGCGAAACCGCGGTCTCCGCGCTCGGCGAGATCAAGACCGACGCCTCGGTGGCCATCCTTCTGAACGCGGCCAAGAACGACAAAGACATCTCGGTGCGGACGACGGCCGTGGCGTCCTTGGGCGAGATAGGAACCCCCAAGGCCCGCGAGGCCTTGATGGAGATCCTCAAAAAGAAGAACCCAAACGGCGCCCTCTGAGGGAGGAGACCGTGCGCCGCAGTCCCGTCTTCCCGATTCTGGGGGCCCTGCTTCTCTCGACCCTGGGGGCGGCCGCGGCCGCCCCCGCCGCGTCCCGCGTCCTACGCCACCCTCGTCCCGAATCCCCGCTTGCCGGGAGGGTCGCTTGGGCCTTCGGGGAGGCCAAACGGCTTTCCCTCAAGGACGGATTCCGGATCGCCTACAGCTTCCGCCGGTTGGCCGGCGAGCGTTCTTTCTTCGGACGCTTCGAGGGCCGGCTGCGCTGGAACAGTCCGACGCTCGAAGACATCGTCTCCACCGAGCCCGCGGCGAAGCCGCTTCCGGACGATGAGGTTATCAGGAGAGCCGCCGAGGAAGCCCTCGCCCGGTCCGATCCGAAGCGGCCGGTCGAGCGGATGGTCTGGAAAGACATCGCCCTGGTGATGAAGTTCATGTCTTCCGCGGAGGAGCGCCCGGCCGCGATCTATCTCAGCGATCTCTCGCTGCCCTTCGAGATGGAGGGCCTTTCCTTGCTCTGGCTGGGGCCCGCCCAAGACATCGACAGCATCCCGTATCTCAAGGAACTCTACGGTCGGATGGCCGCGGCCGAGCTTAAAGACGACATCCTCTATGCGATCGGCCTGCATCGGAATCCGGACCTGGTCGTCCCTTTTCTGGAACGGATCCTCCGCGGCCCGAACCCTGATTCGCTGCGGGGAGAAGCCGCTTCTCTGCTCGGCGAACAGCAGGACGAACGGGCGGTCGTCATTCTCAAAATGACGGTCCGGACCGATCCTTCGGCCGAGGTCCGCGGCGAAGCTTTGGGGGCGCTCGCGGAAACGGAGCTGGAGTCGGCTGAAGACGCCGTCATCGACGTCGCCCTTCACGCCGGAAACAGCCGCCTCCGCGAGGAAGCTCTTTCGGCGCTCGCCGAGATCGCTTCCCGAAAGTCCGTTGCAACGCTTGAACACATCGCCCTGGACGACCCGGACAGCGAGGTCCAGGAGAGAGCCGTGGACGCCCTGGCCGAGCTTCCGGCGAACGAGGGGTTGCCGCTTCTCATTTCAATCGCCCGGACCCACCCCAAACCCGCCATCAGGAAGTCCGCCATCGAGGCGCTGGGCGAAAGCGAAGATCCCCGGGCTTTGGAAACTTTAATCGACCTCATCAAGGGCCGCTGATCGGGTTGACCCGGTCCGGGTTCTCGCCCTTGTTCCCGATTATCTTACGAATACGATCAGGAGCCCCAGAAATAAAGACGTCGTCAAGGTGCCGGCCAACAGGGCCTTCCACCAACGCAGCCTTTGGGCCGAGGCCATGGCTCTCAGGTTCAGCCACCACAGCCAGAGAGCCCCCGCTCCCAGATAGCCGAGGAAAACAGTCTGCCAAGTCCCCGGCGCTGAGACAAGGTCCACGAACTCCCGCTGGCCCATGCCGAGGAGCATGAGGACGGCGATGGCCGTCTCGAACAGCCAGACGAAGAGGAGCGGAATGCTCCAGGCCAAGGCCAGCGAGGCCGCTGTCGCCCGGAACGTCCCTTTCCCGCCCAGAATCCAGCCTAATATCCGGGCCGCGATCGAGACGATAAGCCAGCCCGAAACGAACAAGGGAAGGACGAAGGCCATCTCCCAGAAATGATAGTTCTCGGGAGCGATCGGGATGAGGACGGGGGCCATCGGAACGGACCCGGCCAAGCCGAACCCGGCCGCCGTCAGGGCGTACAGGCCGCCCGCCAGGACGACCGTCCAAACCGTCTTACGGAGCGGCCTGGGGTCATCGCGCAGCCGCGGGAAGGTCGTCCCGGGACGGACGGTCGCGGCCAGGGCGTGGAATTTCTTTTCGGACATGGGTTCCTTATCGGGCTCCTTTTTCGTCATCAGTAGTCCACGAGGCTTTTAGTGGAAAAATTTGGGTCGCTGGTCAGGTTGAGGCCGAAGCGCTTGAGACCCGCCTCGTCGCCCGGCGTCGGCATGTGGGTCAGGTGGACCTCGCAGCCGTGAAGGTCCCCGAGCCTTTCCAGGGCGAGCTGGGCGGCCGGGTTCGAGGCCGCGTTGATGCTGAGGCAGATGAGGACCTCGGACACGTCGAGGCTGATCGAGCGCGCGCCCAGGATGTTTTTCTTGAGGTTGGCGACGGACTCGATGACGGCCGGCGACAGGAGGTGGATCCGGTCCGGGATTTCGGCCAACTTCTTGATCGTGTTCAGGATGAGGCTGGTGGCGGCGTGGAAGAGCGGGGAATTCCGCCCGGGCACGATCGAGCCGTCCTTGAGCTCCAGGGCGGCCCCGCAGAAAATCCCCTTGTTGCCCATCCCCCGTTCATGGGCCTCGACGGCCGCCCGGCGGGCCGCCGCCACCACGGGCCGGTCCTCGACCCGCACGCCGAGCTCGTTCATGAGGAGCTCGGAGCGCTGGACGGTCTCCTTCCCGGTCAAGCCCATGACGTACTCGCAGCCGTAGCGGAAAAAGCGCCGGATGAGCTCCTGGCGGGCCGCCTCCCGGACGGCCCCGTCGTCGACGATCCCGGCCGCCGCGCAATTGACTCCCATTTCGGTCGGCGATCCGTAGATCGATGACGCGCCCGTGATCTTCTCCAGGATCCGCCTGAGGACCGGAAAGATCTCGACGTCGCGGTTGTAGTTGACGGCGACCTTCCCGGTCGCCTCGAGATGAAACGGGTCGACCAGGTTGAAATCCCCGATGTCGGCGGTGGCCGCCTCGTAGGCGACGTTGACGGGGTGCTTGATGGGCAGGTTCCAGATCGGGAAGGTCTCGAACTTGGCGTAGCCCGAGCTCAGGCCTCGCTTCCAGTCGTGGTAGAGCTGGGACAGGCAGGTCGCGAGTTTTCCGCTGCCGGGACCGGGACCGGTGACGATAACCAGGGGTTTGCGGCCGGGAATGTACTCGTTGGCGCCGTAACCCCGGTCGGAGACGATCGTATCGACGTCCGTCGGATATCCCTTGGTGAAGGCGTGGGTATAGACTTTGATGTCCCGGCGCTCGAGCTTGTTCTTGAAGATCGTGGCGGCCGGCTGGTTGTCGAAGCGGGTGATGACCACGCCCAGGATCCCCAGCCCCCCTTCTGCCAGGTCGTCGATCATCTTGAGGGCGTCCACGTCGTAGGTGATCCCGAAATCGGCCCGGACCTTGCGTCGTTCGATATCGCCGGCGTAGATGCAGAGGAGGATATCGGCCTGGTCCCGGAGCTCGCGCAGGAGCATCATCTTGACGTTGGGATCGTAGCCGGGGAGAACCCGGGCCGCGTGGTAGTCGAACAGGAGCTTGCCGCCGAACTCGAGGTAGAGCTTGCTGTTGAAACGCCGGACGCGATCGAGGATGGAGGCCGTCTGCTCCCGGAGGTAGCGTTCATTGTCGAAGCCGGTTCCGGTTGTCACCTGTCTCTCCCCGCCAATAGATCGAAGTCCTCGATCAGGCCGTACGGCCTGATATCATATTCCGAACCGGGCGGCCGTCCTCCCGGAGGCGACTTCTGGAAATTCCCGGGCCAAGCCATGCCTCGGGGCGGGCTGTTGTGGTGGGGGCCGAGGAGGTTCTTGAGAGTCCCACAGACGACGACGCTCACTTCATGAGGCCCGGGCGTCAGGCCGTTCGCCAGGTCAAGCTCGTAGGGTGGGAAGGCGATCGTCCCGGCTTGTTGTCCGTCAACGGCGATCTCGGCCAGGGCGCCCTGCCAACGGCCGAGCTTGACTTTATAGCTCGTCCTGTTTGGGGCGGATTCGGGAATCCGGAAGGCCTTTGTGTAGCTCACCCGGTCCGAATAGAAAGGCCGGCCCTGGTCCGCCCAGGCGCCCAAGATAAGAGGCGCGGCGGGTTCAAGCCTGAATCCATGTCTATCCGCCACGGCGCGGAAGCTGCCCAGGAGGTATACGGGCTCGAGCTCGGTCTCGATGGTGAAGGGGCGGGCCCTGATCGTCAGGCGGTTCTCCCCCTCCGCGAGGTGCCGGCCGATGGCGAAAACGCCGAAAGCTTTGTCCAGCCACCAACGGTCTTTGTCCGGCTCCACGTTACGGCCGTTGACGGAGACCCGGAAGAGCCGGGGCCGCTCGACGACGGCTTCGATCGAGCTCAGGTCGACGCCTCGGCCGGCCCTGAATCGGAAGGTCGCCTCGAACCCGGAGTCGGGCCGGAAGCGGTCCTTATCCATAATGTTCGTTTTATACTGGACGGCGCTGTCCCAGGGATTCCGGTCCAACCCGTGCTGACGGAAGGTTCTGAGCTGGGCCTCGTAAAAATAGAGGTCCCGGGCCGTCGTCCCGGCCATGGCCAGGTCGCAGAAATCGAGCGTCAGGACATTGGGCGCCAGGGCTTCGACCCGGATCGGTCCCTCGGCCGGGATTGCCTTCCATTCCGGCTGCGTCCCGGCCGGCGCCGGCGGCGGGGCCGGACGATCCAGGACACACAGAAGAAGGCTTCCCGCCGGAGGAAGGTCATACCCGACCTGAAGTTCGTCGCCGTTCCGTTCCGCGGGCCAGGCGTTCACCCGGCCCGTGAAAGGATCCCAGGCTTCGACGCTCGCGCCGTGCATGACGAAGGACCCGGATGCGTTCCGGTCAGGGCTTGTATTGGCCAGGAAGACGAGACAGGCGTTCTTCAAATGACGCCTCTGATGGAACAGAAAACTCGACCCGCCCGGGTCCTGGTTGAAGAGGATCCCCTGGCGATAGTGCCGACCGATCGCCTCAACGGCCTCGGCCTGGGGGGCGGCCGCCCAGCGCCGCTCGTGGCGGGCGGCGAGTTTCGCCATCCGGTCCGAGGGCGTCCCGTCGATGAGGCCCGGAGGATCGCCTAAGCAGAGGACCTTCCCGCCCCGTTTGAGAAAATCGTCCAGGAGGTCGGCGACGCCCGCGCCCAGGTTCTCCATGCCGGCTGGGAGGACGATGAGCTCGTAGCGGCACTCGCCGATCTTGAGGGCTCCCCCGCCGATCTCGGCGCGGCCTTCCAGGATGGATTCGGCCCCCAGATCGTACTCGATTTGAGCCGTCTCGAGGGCGTTGACAAGATCCTGAAAGCCCCGGCCGATTTCGTCCAGCCGGGCCGTGGGCCCTTCCGGCGAATAGTACATCCAGGCCGTGGTCGTCGGCTCGAGGAGAAGAACCCGGTTGACCTGCCGCCCCTTGGTCATGACGACCGAGAGCCGGCCGAAGTAATCGGCCATCAGACCGTAGTGAGGCCACCAGGGCTCGTGATAGGAGAAGGAGAGCGGATGATCGCGCTTGCGGGCGCCCACGATCGTCATGTAGGAAAGATGTTGATTGAGGAGATTGACTCCCAGCGCGTACTCCCAGTCGCCGATCCGCTTCTGGTCGAAAAAGGTCAAATCCCAGCCGCTCGCCCCGTAGGTCTCGGACAGGATCCGGGACCGGCCGAGCTGATTGGCGACGCTCCGGACTTCCCGGACGGCGCGGGCGTTCCCGAACTGGGCGTGAGGATCCGTCTGATATTCATTCATGAGGATATCGATTCCGGGAACGTGGGCGTAGGCGGACAAAGCCATGCTGTCGGGGACGACGCGCGGAATCGGCCACTCGTGCTCCCAGTAATGGCCGGTCAGGGCGAGGTTGTTGGCCGTGCAGTACTCGTAATAGGGAATCGCCCAGTTCTCGATGACGAGCTCGAGGAGGGTTTGGTAGAAATTGTGGCGGACCCGCTTCCAGTCCCCCCTCTCCTCGATGAGAGCAGGGAGACGGAGCCTGAGGTCATAGCCCCAGCGCAGTTCGAAGCGGTCGAACAGGGCGGGCGTGTAGTTGACGACGTCCGCGCCGCCCGCCGGCGCGATCTCGGCCTCGTCCTGGAAGGAGCCGGGCACGACGGCGCCGAACTCCGGGCCGACGGCGCGCTTGTAGGCGTTTAGGGTCACGTCCAGGAAAGTGTCGGTGACGTTGCGCCTCATTATGTCGACATATGTGAATCCCCCGTACCAGGGACTCGGCTTCTGGGGATTGAGGTCGAAGACCCGATAATCTCCCGGGCCGAGATCTTCGCGACCCGCCCGCTCCGTGACGTCCTCAAAACCGGACTCGGCGGCGCGAAGGATGATGAGCGGAGGAACGGGGAACTCGGCCGGGAGGAGGGAATAGCGCTTCATCCGGAGCCCGGTCCGAGCGGCATCCGGGATCAAGGCCGGGACATGCCCTCCGGCGAACCCCGAGGGATAGGAATTCTCGTCATAGATCCAGACTTTCATTCCCAGCGTCTTTCCGGTCTCGACGGCGCGGCGGAAGAGGCGGAGCCACTCCTCGGACAGGTAGGGAGTGATCAGCCCG